>JAYSWD010000159.1:0-10349 GCA_043718225.1 Candidatus Omnitrophota bacterium | reverse complement strand
ATAAAATTAGGAAATTGGGAGATTTTCGAATAAAGTTCCAACTGCCCCATCAATACCAACTGCAACATTTTATTTTGATTAGTTTCGTAGTTGAGAATGACACGCAGCATTTCAATTGAGAAATCGCTTAATTTCTGCGCTTCGTCAACGATCAAAACGACGCTTTTATTTTCAATCACGCAACGGTCAAAAAGAAATTTTTGAAGAATTTCTTTCATATCGAGCACCGTCGCATGCCCCGGAATACGGCGCTGGGCATGGTACGCGTCTAAATCAATTCCAAAATTACGGATTAAAGTATGAAGGAATTCGTGTTCATTTTCAAAGCAGGGATCGAGCACGAAATGCACGATGAAATCGCCGCGCTCTTTAAGAGCCTGGACTAGCTTGCGCGAAAGCGTTGTTTTTCCGGTACCCACATCGCCCAAAATAACCGAAAGCCCGCGTTTAAGACGGAGCTCAATCAATGTGTTTGTTAAAACAGATTGATGCGATTCCGTAAAATAAAGAAAATCAGGATCAGGGCTGGTTGAAAACGGCTCTTTTTCAAAACCCAACATTTTGAAATAGCTCACTTAGGCCTCGCTTGTTGATAAAAATATCAGGTCTTTTTTCGCCACTTAAACAGTTATCACTGGATATGTTACGGCTATCTTGAAATACTCTTTAGCAATAGAAATGCTCTTAAATGCAGCGCCCAGAATTTAAAACTATTTGAGAGTCATAGCCGCAAGTAAATCGCGATTTGTAGGGTATTTCTGCAGCTGATTTACCAAAATTTTTGCCGCTTCAATTTTCCCCAATTCCGCTAAAGCCCGACGAAGCCGGCTAACGCTCTCGTATTCTGCTAACTCTAATAACTGAGACTCTTTACGTGTTCCGCTTTGTGTGATATCAATCGCCGGATAAATGCGTTGGCCGGCGATTTCGCGCGATAAAAAGACCTCCATATTGCCGGTTCCCTTAAATTCCTCAAAAATAATCTGGTCCATGCGGCTGCCGGTATCGACCAGAATGGTCGCCAAAATCGTCAGCGATCCGCCGTTTTCAATTTTGCGGGCCGAACCGAAAATGCGGCGCGGAATTTCCATGGCGCGAACATCCACACCGCCCGAAAGTGTACGTCCGCTGCTTTGCCGCTCGGCGTTATGCACGCGTGAAAGACGGGTTAATGAATCAATCACAACCATCACATTTTCTCCTGCCGCGGCTTCGCGGTAAACCTGCCGCATCAATTCATCGGCGACACGAATATGGTTTTCATAACTCTCATCCGATGACGACCAGCGCACATCTGCTTTCACACTTCTGCGAAAATCGGTGACTTCCTCGGGACGCTCATCCACCAGCAAGCAATAAAGTTTGATCTGCGGCTGACTTTGAGCCACGGCTTGGCAAATATCTTTGAGAAATGTCGTTTTCCCCGAACCCGGAGGAGCGACAATCAATCCGCGCTGGCCCATGCCAATCGGGCAAATTAAATCCAGCGCGCGCACGGTCAATTCTTTGGAACCGTGTTCAAGACGGATACGCGGCGACGGATCCACAACAGTTCCCGCGAAAAAGCGCGTTTGCGCCTCATCAACCACTGCGGGCGGAAAATTCTGGGGGCGTTGAGGAGTAAAATTTCGGCCTCGTCGCGAATTATAACTGCGGCGATCATTGGGATTACCGGGCGGTCTGTTTGGAAAATCTCGCATGATTTTATCGAATCGACTTATCTTTATTGAGAATGAGATCAAATGATTTTGGCAAAGGACAATGCAAAACAACTTCTTTGCCTGTCACCGGATGCTTCAATGCCAAGTAACAAGCATGCAGCGCCAGCCTTCTCGCGGGATTGGTGCGGGCGTTATAGCGCTCATCGCCTGCGATCGGATGCCCCGAATCGGAAAGGTGCACGCGGATTTGATGTTTGCGTCCGGTATCAATTTTAACTTCTAAGATGGAGTAATTCGAGCTCGAACGCAAAACTTGATAATGCGACACGGCAAATTTCCCGCCTTCTTCGTCATGGCTGCTATAAACTTTCATCGCCGCGTTCTCAAACAAATGACTTTCGATTGTACCTGACCTTTGCGTGGGAATCCCTTCGACGACCGCGTAATATCTTTTTGTTACTTGGTCCCAATCCGCCTGCAGCTTTTGTTTAACTTCTTCCGACTTCGCGAAAATCATCAACCCTGAAGCTCCTTTATCGAGGCGGTGCACAATAAAAATCTGTTTATCACGAAAAGATTCTTGATTGTCCCGTTTCCCCAGCTGTCTTAAACGTTCGGCTTCCATATCATGTAAATATTCATTCGTCAAAAAAATAGCTGTTCTTACGGGTTCTTTTTCAGTACCGACGGATAAAAGCCCCGCGGGTTTATTGATTACAATGATCGCGTCATCCTGAAAAATAATTTGAAGTCCAAGTTCCGGCGCGGGCACAGCGCGCGGATCACGCGCGGACTTAATCGAAACTTTATCACCGGCTCGAAGAGCATAATCAAATTGCGTGGTAGGCTTGCCATTCACCAAAACGGATGCCGTTTTGAGAAACTGCTTTACGTTTGATTTCTTGGTATCACTCAAAACCTGAAATAGATATTCAAGCAGTTTCGTATTTTCTTTGACCGTAAAATCTCTCAAGCGCTCAACTCCGCCTTAGAGCCTCTCACGATTGAAAAAAGGTTTTTGTACGCGGCTTAATGAAAAGAACCAGCCAGGCGGCGGGAATCGCCATAAAAATAAAAATGCGCGGATTGAGCACCGCGGATAGGCGGTCAAGCAAGGACGGTTCTTTAAAAATCCAGAAGGTCCAGCTGAAATGCACGAAGTAAAGGCCAAGGCCTAGGCCCGCTAAAGCAATAAACAAACTCAGCCAATAGGCCCATTTTCTTTGATTCCAAAGTCCCCATCCACAAAGCGCGCAAACGCTGGCCAAAATACCGTAAGAAAAGTTTAACCACGGCAGCGCATGGTCATTCATCATCACAAGCGCGTAGCAGACATAAAAAGAAAAAAGAACTCCGATCAGAATAGTGCCCTTCATCGCTTTAGATAAATTCATATTGCCGCCTTTTGTTTTCCGCCTACAAACCGGATAAAAGTCATGTACTTCATTTCAGGCAAAGCAAAACGACCGGACAGAAGCACAAAAGGGTCACCCGGTTTTAAAAATTTAAATCGCATCATTTCTTTTTCCGCCTTTTCCAAAATCGCGCGGCTGCTTTTACCATATGTAATTGTCACAGGAAAAATACCGCGCATTAAATTAAGACGGCGGCTTACGACTTTATTGGAAGTAAGCGCAATGATCGGCGCGACCGGCCGGAACTTACATAGAAAAATCGCGGTTTTGCCGGTAATCGTTAAAACAACCAATGCTTTCGCGTTGATATCTTTGGCGGCATGCCGCGCCGCATGCGTAATGGCATGCGTGGGAATATCGGTGTGCCGCACGGGTTCGCGCATCACCGCGGCAATTTCTCCCAAATGCGCTTCCGCGTCACAAATGATTTCCGACATAATTCGAATGGCTTCCACGGGATATTTTCCGACCGCGGTTTCACCCGAAAGCATCACGGCATCCGTTCCGTCAAAAACCGCGTTCGCCACATCGGAAGCTTCCGCGCGCGTCGGCCGCGGATTTTCAATCATCGACTCGAGCATCTGCGTCGCCGTAATTACGGGCAAATGCATGCGGTTTGATTCTGCGATCAATGTCTTTTGAACAACGGGAACTTTTTCGACGCCCATTTCAATACCCAAATCACCACGCGCAACCATGATCCCGTCGGCCACGGCAGAAATGGCGGAAAAATTCACAACCGCCTTGGGCTTTTCAATTTTAGCGATAATCGGAATTTTACTTTTTAAGCGCTGTAATTTTCTTTTGATCGCGAGCACATCTTCCGCGTTGCGAACAAATGAAAGCGCGATGTAATCCACTTCCATTTCCACTGCGATTTTTAAATCAATAAGATCCTTAGAGCTCAGCGCAGGTAATGTCACAGGAGCATTGGGTAAGTTGATACCTTTGTTTTCCCCTAATTTTCCGCCGTTCACGACACGACAAATCGTTTCCTGCCCTTTGACTGCGCGGACTTGAAGTTCGATCAATCCGTTATCGAGCAAAACCGGATCACCCGCTTTAACCATTTTTGGAAATGGACGGCATGAAGTCGTAATTCGATTTCCATAACCCGCTTCCGAGGAAGGCACAATCATCACAATTTCCTCGGTGCGAAGATTGATGGATTTTCCGCCTTGAAGCCGGCCTGTCCGCACGCGCGGCCCCTGCAAATCAACCAAAATCGGGATGGGGCGCGAAGAAAATTGTGAGGCGCGGCGGATCAATTTAACCCAGTTTTTAAGGTCTTGCGGCGTCGTATGCGAAGCATTAATGCGAAACATATCCACGCCGCTCTTGATCAATTCTTTTAATACCGCTTGCTCGCGGCAAGCCGGCCCAACTGTGGCAATAATTTTTGTCTTTTTCATCATCATGAGGGTGTCTCTTGAATTAAAACTGAGGCAATATTCTAGCTTAAGTCATTCGGGTGCTGGATTAAATTTCAATGAGAGCATCTAATTAATGGGTCATTGCGAAGGAGCGAAGCGACTGTGGCAATCTCAGAGTTCAGATTGCTACGCCTTTGGCTCGCAATGACAGTTTTGCATTAGCTCAACCGATTTCGAGAGCAATTCCGTCTTTGCGGGCGATTTCAACCGAAAGCGTGCGGCCTTTTTCAAATCGTTCTGAAAGTTTTTTATTCGTAAGCAGATTGATAACAGAAAAGCGCTGCTTTCCGAAAATTCCGGGTAAGTGAAGCGCGGCGCTTTTTTGTTCGCGCCCGTTATTTACGGCAACGACATAGAATTTTTTTCCGCGCCGGAAAAGCGCCGTATGAACTTCGGAAGTCGTCGAGTAAGAAGCCGGCAGAACCGCAAAATGCTTGAGAATCGCCTGAATCAAACCCTGCCCGGGTTCCATTCCGAGATGCACAATTTTTCCTTTTCCGATTTTCTTAATATAGCCCACGGTTAATTTTCCGTAATTGGTGATCGAGGCTTCAATTTTCTGAGCATTCTCCGCTTTAAATGTATAAACCGATGAAACAACCCGCACCGTTTCGCTTTTTGGCGATAATTTTAAATCAAAGGGTTTTTTAAATTCAAATAATGTGCGCTGGGGTTCTTCGAATCCGATTTCCTGGCAAGGCCGGAAATTTTCATCTTTGCGCGGAAAATCCCGGAAAGCAACCAGGATGCCGCCCCGTTCAACATAATCACGCAGGCGTTTTTGACTCGCCGCATCCAGCCATTGATTGCCCCAATAAAAAAGAATTTCTCTGGCCGGAATTTTCGCGCGCGGATCGCAAAGGTCATAATCCATTCCGGTTTGATTGAGAGCCGTCAGGATAGGACTGTCCTGCGGTAATGTGCGCGCCGCATACTGCAGCGGATTAAAGGTTACGCCGACATCGACTATTTTTTTGAGGCTGGTCGGATCCATGCGTTTAAAAAATGTAACAAGCTGTTTAAAAACATCATACAGCTCGCCGCGCACGCGGCCCCATTCATTAATCGGCGACATATACCAATTATCGCGGTTGACGAGCATATACCAGCTCCAACCCTTGATACCGGCCAAAATTGCCGACAAAGTAATCATGCGATAATGACTGCCGGTTAAAACATTCACTTCATAATGGCGGCCATGCCAAATCCCTGCCTGAAATTCCGCAATGAAAGGCAGTTTGGAAATATTTCCCAGGTAACGGATTTTATCGCAGTATTTTCTAAACTCATGCTTGTCTTCCGCCAAATCCGCCGTGGGATAAAGATCAATTCCTACCGCGTCGCATTCTTTTTGCAAAGCGGACCAATCATGCGCGTAAAAAAACGGATAAGTATTTAAATAAATCGGAACATTGATTCCGAGACGTTTGTATTCCGCGATGGTCCATCGCGCGATCTTCGTAGTGTAATCATATTTGAAGCGGAAATAGTCGAGATGCCGCCGCAATTCCTGATCACCTTTCAGCGGTAAACCGGCTTCGCCCGAAAGCATGGTCGCGATAAAAGGCGCGGTTTCATCAAAAGATTGGTAAGAAGTTCCCCAAGCTTGATTCAGGTCAAACAAGCTTCCTTCATAGAGTTCACGGATAAATTCCTGAAAAATGCCTTTCTTTCCCGAAAGCCCGTATTGCGCGCCGAACAAATCGGGCCATGGATCGACTTCATTGTCAGCTTGCAATAAAAGAATATGCCCGCTTTTTTTTGTCGCGAGATAAGGGCGGATCACCGCGCAGACTTTCGAAAGCCAAACCTTGGCGTATTTGATGAACTGTGGATGCAGGCGATGATATTGATGCGCGTAAGGCGGCACGCCGTCTTGCGGCCATTCGCTGTAAATATATGGGCCGGGGCGAATGACAACCCAAAATCCCATTTTGCGGGTGAGATCGAGAAAAGCTTTGAGGTTGCGCGTTCGGTCCGTTTTTCCGGTAAAATCAAAAACACCGCGTTTAGGTTCATGATAATCCCACGGCACATAAGTCGAAATCACATTCACGCCCATTTCCTTGACGCGCAAAAGAATTTCTTTCCAGGCAATCGGATTTAAACGCCAATAATGCACTTCACCCGCGACGAGCGGAACAGCCTTGGAACCGACCCAAATTTTGTTTTTAGCTATTTTGACTAACATCCGCGTTTCCGATTTATTTTCTATTCCGCCGGCACATTTTCATGCGTCTGCGGCGTTATGCTCCCAAAGCTTCCCTCGATGTACTCATTTTAGTACACCTGCGGGTTCTTTGATCGCATGCTGCGCTTGTAGTCGCAGACTACATCCGCAATGATCTGCGCCGGCTCACGACGAAAACAAATCAGAAACACGGATGAGGCATTCGCAGGTAATCGTCCAAATCGAAAAAGAACTGAAGCAGAATCAAAAAAGGCAGGATTACTACGCTAATACAATATTGACGATGCGCCCGGGTACAATTATAACCTGTTTGATGGTTTTTCCGCTAAGGGCTTTTTGGACATCGGCATGCTCAAGAGCGGTTTTTTTGATATTTTCATCGGTTTCACCTACCGCCACAACAATCTTGGCTTTAACTTTGCCGCCCACTAAAACCCCAAGCTCTACCGTATCTTCTTTTAATACCGATTCATCCCATTTGGGCCAAGGCTCATAGGCAAGTGTGTTTTTGTTACCGAGCTTTTGCCAAAGCTCTTCGGCAAGATGCGGCGCATAGGGTGCTAGCAAAAGCAAAAATTGGGACATGATTTTTTTGGATCGCTTATAAACTTCGCCCATTTCATTCGAGAAGACCATCATGGCAGAAATCGCGGTATTAAAACGCATTCCGTCCGTATCTTGGGTGACTTTTTTAATCGCTTTGTGCAAAATCTTAAGTTCCTGCGCAGTGGGTTCGCGGTCTTCAATATTGGCACTGAGTTTTCCTTCTCCCTCCGTAAACAACCGCCAAACTTTTCCGAGGAAACGGTAAACACCTTCCACGCCGGAAGTGTTCCAGGGTTTCGTCATTTCAAGCGGCCCCATAAACATTTCATAGAGCCGCACACTGTCTGCGCCGTAAGTGTCCATAATTTCTTCGGGATTCGCGACATTGCCGCGTGACTTGGACATTTTCTGTCCGTCTTCTCCAAGAATCATGCCCTGATTGGTTAAGCTCTGAAAAGGCTCCTTTGTAGAAACGACGCCTAAATCAAAAAGCACTTTATGCCAGAAGCGCGAATAGAGAAGATGTAAAACCGCATGTTCAGCGCCGCCGACATACAGATCAACCGGCATCCAATATTTTTCTTTCACGGGATCAATCAATTTGCCGGTGTTATTCGGATCAAGATATCGCAAGTAATACCAGCAGGAACCCGCCCATTGCGGCATGGTATTGGTTTCGCGCAAAGCGGGCTTGCCTGTTTTGGGATCAACTGTGTTTACCCATTCAGGAATTGCGCCCAAGGGGCTTTCGCCCGTACCGGTGGCTTTATAAGTTTTGACTTCCGGCAGCATGAGCGGTAATTCCTTTTCGTCAATCAACTGATGCTTGCCGTCTACATGAATGACGGGAATCGGCTCTCCCCAATATCTTTGGCGGCTAAAAATCCAATCGCGTAATTTGTATTGAATCTGTTTTTTTCCGATTTTATTTTCTTCAAGCCATTCGGTAATTTTTTCTTTGGCATCAACTGTTTTCAACCCATTCAGAAAACCGCTGTTAAAATTGATGCCTTCGCCGCTGAATAATTCGTCCTGAGGATCTTTTCCGGCAAGCTTCTCAATTTCAGCGTCGCTGCGGTGAATCACGGGAATAACAGGCAAGCTGAATTTTTTAGCGAATGCATAATCACGTTCATCATGCGCGGGCACGGCCATGATCGCGCCCGTGCCATAGCTCGCGAGCACATAATCCGCAATCCAAATCGGAATCGGCTTTTTATTGACCGGATTAATCGCATAGGCTCCCGTAAAAACTCCCGTCTTTGTTTTTGCGAGGTCCGTACGTTCTAAATCGGATTTATGCTGAGCCTGCGTTTGATATTCCAGAACCGCCGCTTTTTTTGAGGCCGTAGTGATTTTTGGAACCAAAGCATGCTCCGGAGAAAGAACCATATACGTCGCGCCAAAAAGCGTGTCGGGACGCGTAGTGTAGACAGGGATATTCAAATCATCTGCCGTGTCATTCCCGCGAAAGCGGGAATCTAGATCCCCATTTCCCTGGGGATGATCTTCCAATTGGAAGATCACTTCCGCGCCGGTTGATTTACCGATCCAGTTACGCTGCATTTCTTTAATCGAGTCCGGCCAATCCAATAATTCCAAATCATCGAGAAGACGGTCAGCATAAGCCGTGATTTTTAAAACCCATTGACGCATCGGTTTACGGATTACAGGGTGCCCGCCGCGTTCGCTTTTTCCGTTAACAACCTCTTCATTAGCAAGCACGGTTCCAAGCGCGGGACACCAATTCACTGCGATTTCAGCTTCATAGGCTAATCCCTTTTCGTATAATTTCATGAAAATCCACTGCGTCCATTTGTAATATGCGGGATCAGTGGTATTTACTTCGCGGTCCCAGTCATAACTGAAACCAATACGCTGGATTTGGCGGCGGAAAGTGTTGATATTTTTTTCGGTAGTCGCGCGAGGATGCGTTCCTGTTTCAATCGCGTACTGTTCGGCGGGCAAACCGAACGCATCCCAGCCAATTGGATGCATGACATTGAAACCGCGCATGCGCTTGTAGCGCGCAAGAATATCCGTTGCGGTATAGCCTTCTAAATGACCGACATGTAAGCCCGATCCCGAAGGATAAGGAAACATGTCGAGAATATAGTATTTAGGTTTTTTTGTATCGGAAGACGGATCAGGAGTGCGGAAAGTTTTATTTTTGACCCAATAGTCTTGCCATTTAGGCTCGATTTCGGGGAAAGGATATTGTTTAAAGCCGGATGCCATAGTTTGCCGAAGTTAATATAAATTGGTGCGAGAGAAGGGAGTCGAACCCTTACGCCTTTAGAGGGCGCTGGATTTTGAGTCCAGTGCGTCTGCCAGTTCCGCCACTCTCGCACATAAAATTCAAATCGAGGAAGTCGACCGCCTTGCGTTCATGTCGGCTAGCCGCCGCATTCACTCCAGGTCGGCACTCGCCGCGCCTCGTCTTCACTTCATTTAAATCTGACATTGAGTCAGATTTGCATTTCGTTCAACCGCACAGAATTGCGCGGCTCTCTTTTCCGCTTGCAGCGGAAAACCTTACGCCTTTAGAGGGCGCTGGATTTTCTGCAGCTTTGCTGCGAAATATTTCGTCAGTGCTTGTCTGCCGGAGGCAGGCGTCTGCCAGTTCCGCCACTCTCGCGTACAAACAATAAACTAAATTTTCAATAACAAACATGAGAGTTGGCGCCTTTCGCTCACGTCCGCTAGTCGCGGCATTCACTTCAGGTCGGCCACTCGCCGCGCCTGGTCTTCACTTCATTTAAATCTGACATGGGTCAGATTCGCATTCCGTTCTGCCTTACGAATTGCGCGGCTCACTTCAACTCTCCACCGCAATCAATCAAATTTCACAGAAGGGTTTTAACCCCTCTGTGAAATTTGGTGGACCTGAGGAGAGTTGAACTCCTTACCCTCTGCATGCCATGCAGATGCTCTACCAAATGAGCTACAGGCCCAAAAAAAATTATTTCACTCGCCACAACCTCATTACTCATTCACCCGTGATGCGGCGAGCATTAGCTCTTTTTATTTTGCGCCTGCTTTCGCAGGACGCGTGCAAATGAGCTACAGGCCCATAAAACAACAACTGATAACAACATTAAAA
>JAYSWD010000158.1:0-32932 GCA_043718225.1 Candidatus Omnitrophota bacterium | reverse complement strand
TATTTTTTTATCAAGTCCGGATGCTCTTTAACTGCTTCTGAAAATGAACAGAAAATCACGCCCACTTTCTTAAGCGACTCTTTAAATGTGGTCGCGACCGAAACACTGTCAAAAACGGCGTCAACCGCGATGCCCGCGAGACGGCTTTGTTCTTCAAGCGGAATACCAAGCTTTTTATAAGTTTCGAGCAATTCGGGATCGACTTCATCCAAACTTTTGGGGCCGTCTTTGGAAGACTTCGGCGCGGAATAATAAATCACATCCTGATAATCAATTTTAGGATAAGTTACATTCTGCCAATGCGGCTCTTGCATGCGCTTCCAGGTTTGATAAGCCTTGAGGCGCAGTTCAAGCATCCATGTGGGTTCATTTTTTTTGGCGGAAATCGCGCGCACCACATCTTCGCTTAAACCTTTGGGCAAAGCATCCGCGTCAATATTGGTCACAAAACCGTATTGATAATCCTGATTGATAAAATCTTTGGCTGTCTTCTTCATAAATTTACCTCTGCCGCATTTTTTAATTGCGGTCGCACCGCAGTTGCGGAGCTTAATGTGACAGTGAAAGATTCCAGCTGGTTTTCAGCGATCATACGCAATGTCACTTTTTCATAAAGCTGCGCGAGCGTGTTTTTCGTCAAATTCCAAACCGGCTTCAACCCACAAAGCTCATGATGCGTGCAGGTAATATTTTTACGGACATCCGGTTCGCAAAAGACGTCGAATAAGCCCCCTTCTAAAGCTCCAACGATTTCTTTAAGCGTGATCATTTCGGAAGTGCGCGTTAATGCGTAACCGCCTTGAGCGCCCTGCCTGGAAGAAACAATGCCGGCGACGCGCAAAGACTGCAGAATTTTTTCGATATAGGCAGAAGGATACTGCTCATCTCGCACAATATCTTTGACCGTAGTCAAAGACCCGTGGCGAACCATGTAAACAAGACAAACCAGCCCATATTCTGTTTTAGTGGTAAAGCGCATAAGACGGATATTCTAACATTTTATCTCGGACTAAAATAGTCCGAGATGGACATAAAAAAACACTGTTCTCTCCTAGGAAAGAACAGTGTTTAGTAACTTAAACCGCGGCTGGTACTGCTTTTATAGAAACAGGAACCGGCTTTTTAATGAAGTCTTCGGTCATTTGATAAGCTTCATCATCCGTATATTGAATCGGAGGGTGCTTCTTAAAATAAGCTGATGGGCCGTATAAAATCCCGCCCTCACCGCGTATTAACGCAAGCTTGCAGCAGCGAATCGAATCAATCGCCACGCCGGCGGAGTTTGGCGAATCTTCAACCGATAAACGCAATTCGATATTAAGCGGCACATCGCCGAACATCCGGCCTTCCATGCGCAGGAAACAAACTTTGTTGTCCTTTTGCCAGGGAACATAGTCCGAAGGTCCGATGTGAATATTATCCGGGTCCATGCGGTCGCCCGTTACAGATTGAACCGCTTCGGTTTTTGAAATTTTCTTGGATGCCAAACGGCTGCGGTTAAGCATGTTCAAGAAGTCGGTGTTGCCGCCGGTATTAATTTGATAAGTCCGGTCAAGCTTCACGCCGCGTTTACGGAAAAGATCCGTTAGCACGCGATGAGTGATGGTTGCGCCGAGCTGCGCCTTAATATCATCCCCGATAATCGGAAGATTTTTGGCTTTAAAACGCGCCGCCCAATCAGGGTTTGAAGCGATGAAAACAGGAATGCAATTGATAAATCCGCAATGCGCTTCCAAAGCACATTCTGCGTAAAACTTGGCGGCTTCTTCTGAGCCAACAGGCAGATAATTAATTATAATTTCCGCGCCGGTCGCTTTTAAAGATTGAACGATTTGCTCTTTGGTTGATTGCTGCTGATCGGAAAGAACAAACGTAAATTTGTCATCACGGTCTTTCATGTGCTCGGAAAATCCGTCGAGCAGCTTGCCCATCTGAACTTTCACGCCCGATTTCGGCAGCTTCGCGCAAAAAATAGCGGTGCAATTTGGTTCGGCAAAAATAGCTTCGTTGACGTCTTTACCGACCTTGCGTGCGTCAATGTCAAACGCGGTGACTACTTCAATATCGGAAGGCTTGTATCCTCCGATTTCCCAATGCATTAAACCAATACTTTCCTGTTCGGTTTTATCCGCGTAGTAATAAAGCCCTTGAACCAAAGAGCTTGCGCAATTGCCGACGCCGACAACTGCCACCTTAATTTTCCCCACAATAACCTCCTGTAAAAACTCTTGATCCCCGTCGAACCGAAGCAAGCAAAGATGATGCCAAAGTGGCAGATATGATATTCAAGAAGCCCCCGCTCGTCTAGGAACAAATTTGCTCTTAAATCAACCGCGCCGGCTGTCGTCCGTCGCAGGAAAAACCTTCCCGGCTCCGTTCCCCCGCTTGTATTGATTGTGAGCTCTCCTGATTTATGCTAAATTCTTCCACCTGGAAAGGATTTCATGCTTCAATTTCTTCGTAATAATACAAAAATTATAGTTTGGTTCGCGGTCATCCTCATGGTGGGCGTTTTTGGGCTATCGAGTGTTTCACTCAATAAATACGATCAATACGCTGGCGAGGTCTTTGGAAAAAAAATCTCCTTTCAGGAATTCCGCGCTTTTGAGACTCTTACGCGGCTGCTTCCGCCCGATCCAAAAATTTCGGAAAATCCCGAACTTGAAAAGCAATTTACCTGGCAGCAGGTCATTCTCTCGCGTGAGGCGAAAAACCTGGGCCTAAAAGTGTCCGACGGTGAAGTTCAAGCGCGCGTCGATCAAATTGTCAACCCTGAGGGAAATCGGCCGCTTTCTCAGGATGAATATTCCCAGCTTTTAAAAAGCAGGCGCACGACACCCAATGAATTTGAAACCGGCGTCCGTGAACTGATCCGTATTCAAAAAATGATGTCTCAGCGTTTCAGCCTGGAGAACGTTTCATCCGCAGCATCTGAGAATTCCGCCAATACCGAAAACGCGGATGATAAATTGCAGCAGCAACAAGCCGGTTATGTCAAATGGATGACCGATATTCTTCAACGCTCAAAGGCCGTTGACTACAGTAAAAAATCTCGAAGTGCTGCAGCGGAATAAGAAATTAGAATGAATCCCGCACTTTTTCACAAAAAACAAACAATATTGGGCTAGTCAAAAAAGGATAAGATGATTCAAATGAAAACTATTGAATCGCTTGCGCGCCTTATTCAGGGAAAAGTTATCGGCGACGCCACCGCGCTTATTTCGGGCATTACAAATTTTGAACAGCCCAAAGCAGGCTGCATTACTTTTGTTCAAGATGAAAAGAAACTTAAATCACTCGAACAAACTGAAATCGCCTGTTTAATTGTTCCTGAAAACATCACCGCTTCAACCAAAACATTGATTCAAGTCGCAAATCCTAAGGCCGCCTGGGCTCAGCTTCTCAATGATTTTTTTCCTCCGCGGCAATTTACTCCCGCAATTTCCGCGCAGGCTTCGGTTTCTCCCAAAGCAAAAATAGGCACGGGCGTGACCATTGAGCCTTTCGCGGTTATTCAGGACGGCGCGGAAATCGGCGATAACGCAGTAATCCGTTCCGGAGCCTATGTTGATCACGGTGTCAAAATCGGTAAAAACACTATTCTGCATCCGCGCGTTATGGTTTATCAAGACTGCCAAATCGGAAACCGCGTTATTTTGCATTCCGGCACGGTAATCGGCACGGATGGATTTGGTTACGTTTCTTCGGCCGCGGGACATCAAAAAGTTCCGCAAGTAGGCATTGTTGTCATTGAAGATGATGTTGAAGTCGGTGCTAATACCACGATTGACCGCGCGACCATCGGTGAGACAAGAATCGGACGCGGGTCAAAAATCGATAATCAGGTTCAGATCGGGCACAACGTCCAGCTCGGTGCATGCACGATTATCTCGGCACAAACCGGTATTTCAGGCAGTACCAAAGTCGGTATGTTTGTGGTCATGGGCGGCAAAGTCGGTATCGGTGACCATTGCGAAATCGGGAATCAAGTTATGATCGGCGCCGGCGCAGGAGTTCCTTCTAACAAAAAAATCCAGGACAAACAAATTGTATTCGGTGAACCCGCGCGCCCTTACGCCGAAGCGCGCCGTCAAATCGGTGCGCAATTACGCGCCGCGGAAACATTGGACGAAGTCCGAAAACTCCGCAAAGAATTGAATGAGCTCAAGAAACAAAGCGAACAGTCCAAAGCTTAAAATTCCTTTTTCAACGCTCTTAAGTCAATATCCTTCAGCTGACTCCTAATATTCTCAAGGCTCAAACAGCCAATGCTACGCTTGGAACTCGCCTTGCGAATATTAGGAGTCAGCTTTTTTCGCAATGTGGGGTGTGTAGCAATTATCAGAGAAACAAGCCGGCAAGAACTCAATCATTCGAAGGTTCTTTAATCTATTTTTGCCACCATCTCCCTCAAGCTTCTCAAAGCAGTTTCCAGTCATCTCTTTTTCCATCTTGGCACAGCCGAGATGGAAAAAAGTTTTTCATGGTTTGGCTTGGCAGAACCATGAAAAGGCATAATGGGAAGCTTGGTTGCTGAGGTTGAGGAATTGAGCAGCAAATTCTAATTAAAAGCGCATTCGAGGGATCTAGATTTCTTGGCCTTGCTTCTCCTTTGAATGCCCCACCTACTTATTGTGGATGTCATCGGTAAAGCAATTCAAAAGGCGAGTTTCGCGCTAATGGACGCGACTGTTTGAGCATTTTGGATTGCTTTTTAGATGACCTTACCCATTCGGGATTATTACTAAATAATTTAATTATTCGATAAAACGAAAACGAGGAATTAACTTGCCATCAATCAAAACATTTTCTTGAAACATCGCAAGGGGCCTTACCCAAAGCGTGCCCTCCGGAAAATCTCCTTTATACAGAGCCTTATAAATCACCACAGGTTCGCGCATTTCAGTGTGAAAGCCAATATCCACAACCTCATAACGATTCCCTTTGTAATGTTCGTACAAACCTTTTTGAATTTTTACGCTGAAATCCATGCCGTTACCCCAATAGCTTTTGATGCTCAATTAATGTGCATCGATTCATTACGACTTTGAGCCCGGCGTCTCTTGCGCGCGCCGCCGCCTCATCATTCACAATCCCCAATTGCATCCATACCACTTTTGCGCCGACACTGATCGCTTCTTCGACAATCGGCGGGATTTCCGCGGGTTTGCGGAAAATATCTACTATATCAATTTTGTCTGGAACAGATTTCAAATCCGGATAAACTTTCATTCCCTGCCAGATTTCGATTTGCGGATTGACGGGAATGATTTTGTAGCCGTGATCACGCAAATACTCCGCGACATGGCCGCTTGCCCTTCCGGGTTTCGCGGAAATCCCCACCACAGCAATGACTTTGGATGACTTCAAAATATTCTTTATTTCATCACTCATTATGACCCTCACTGCGTTTCACGGTTTGAATGATTTGATCCAAACTATGCAGAAATTTTGATCGGTCCTGCGGCTGAAACGGTGCGGGTCCTCCGCCCGAGACTTCACCCGATTCGCGCAGGCCCGACATTAAATCACGCATCGCCAAAACCTGTCCGATATTCGCTTCCGTAAAAATACGTCCGGTTAGCCCTAAAACCTGCGCGCCGATTTTCACACAGCGGTAAGCGAGCGGAATATCGGCTGTAATGACAATGTCGTTTTTCTTCGCGTGCTCCACGATCCAGTCATCGGCCGCGTCAAGCTGCTTGCTTTCCACGACTTCAAGTTTTGTGCCTTCGGAATTCGGAATCGTCATCCAGGAATTGGATACGAAAGTGACCGGTATTTGATAGCGCTTCGCGACTTTAATTACTTCCTGTTTCACAGGACAGGCATCGGCATCAACGTAAATTTCAAACATCGCTTTCTTCATCCTGCAATTCTTCGGCCGCCTGTTCCGCTTCGTCTGAGCAATCTTCACAAAGGCCGCCGGCCATCACTTCTTCTTCGAATTCTTCACTGCAGTTTTTACATTTTTCCATAATCAGAGCACCAGATTTTTCCCGTTTACTTTAAGCCATTTTTCATGAGTTTTATAATCAGGTAAAATAGTTTTCACTTTGTGCCAAAACCGCGACGAATGATTTTTCTCCGTAATATGCGCCAATTCATGCACCACCACATATTCAACCACATCAAACGGCGCCATAATCAGTTTCCAGCCAAAATTGATCGAACCGCTGGAACTGCATGACCCCCAGCGCCCCTGAGCGCTTGTGATATTGATCGTTTTATATTTCCAGCCCGAAATTTGGCTGTAATGTTTCGCGCTTTCGGTGATTGTCTCAAAAGCCCGCTCTTTATACCAGGCGATCATCCTGGCTCTGGCTTTATTCAAGAACCTTTCCGGAAAAATCAAATCCTCTTTTAATTCAATTTCCCAGGCATCCTGAATTTTTAATTTATAAATTTCTCCGAGAAATAAAAACTCTTCCCCGTTCACAAACTGCTTCGTCCTGGCGGGGCCGTCTTTCAAAATCTGCCGTTTTTTCTTATCAATCCATGTTTTTTGTTTGCGCACAATATCTTCGATGTATTTAAGCGGAGTCATCAAGGGCGCGCGCACCACCAGCATGGCCTCCGGCGAAATCACCAATGCAATGGATTTGCGCTTGGACCGGACCAGCTTGTCGATTTTAATCTTATTCATTTGCTTTACCATCACAACTCCCGGGGATCAGCTTTGCCGAACCCCGGGAGTTTTTAAAACAGGAAACGCAAAGGCGTTTCTCGACTTCTAGCCACACCCATGAGGCATGAAATAACGAAAACCAGCTTGTTTAAGATGCGAGTTTGGAGCGAAGCATCCGCTGTCCGAGCAGATTAAAACGAGCTGGTTTTTGACCCCCTCAAACTTTCTTCCCAAAAATCCGAGTTTCGGATAATTCATGCCAGAACAGTTTTTCCATTTCAATTAACCGCGAGATATACGATTCATCGCGCTCCATGCAAATATGAATTTCGGGGCGATCCGGCGAATAACACCAGTAATCGATCGATTCCAGCCCGGTGACGGCCAGAATATGCTGCAATTGGCCAATATAATAAACTGGAACCGTACCCGAGCTGGCGGAATTCCAATAAGCGCCTTCGCCGCATTTAATCTCAATCACTTTTTGGCCGCAAATCGTCATACCGTCTAAGCTCGCGCGCATCCAGGGATAAATCAAACTCTGCAAACACGCCGGCGGCACGGCCATTCCGAATTTCTTCTCGTAACATTCGCGCGCCACGGGCTCCAGCTCCGTCCCGCGGATCATTGCGGCATTTAATTTGACTATTTTCCGATCGCGCTTTTCTTTCATCAGCCGCGCCCTGCTTTTCCACGGGTTTTCACCCATGATCGCGGGTGCGTCTGAGGCGCCAATGCCTTCAAAACGCCAATCCAGCCATGCCGATGTACCCTGCTTTAAATCCACCCAGGAATACGCTTTATTCAAGACAGCTCCGGTGTTTGTTGAGCGGGCCGCTCATCGCGCCAAAGCCGAACCACAAAAATTCTTTGAAGATTGACGAAGCGGTCAATAAGTTCCTGGGCATCATAAGAGAAAGTTTTTTCTTTGCCCGCGGAATCTTGCATTTTTAATTTTATGGAAGAAAGTTTCAGATTCGGTTTCATCGTTTTGACGATAAGGTTTCCGGGGTGCTCCTCAAAATATATCTGATTGGCGCTTTTCTTCTCGGCTCTATCTGTTTTTTCAAAAACGATAATCAAATATTCCGACTTATACGGAGCGATCTTTTCATAATAGGATATTTTATCCGAATATATAGAAAGGGGCATTGTAAAATCACGATTACCTTCCGTATCGCGGCGCAATTTGTAAAAAGTAGCCCGTACTCCTGGGGCAAGACGTTCGATATCAATCCGCAGATGGTCTCCGTCACGTGTTCCCATGGCATAAACCTGAATCAATTCATCGCCATGAGCTTTGTTATTTTTTTTGACCAGCGCCCGCAAAGGCTTAGTCCCGATTCCTCCGAGCTCCTGGACGGTCGTTTTTACGACTTTTCCGTTCAAATAAACAGCCGGCAAAGGTATTTCTTCAGCCGCAACCGGTAGGGACGAAAAAAACAACGTTATCAGACAAGCGCTGAATAGAATTTTATTGATCATTCTTGTAATTCTTTCTTCCAATATTGAATTTTTTTTAAAAGCGGCATTCGTGCCAGTGAACTTGGCGAGGGAATATATACACCCGGCACGGGTGTTTTGTCCTGAATATGTTTTATCCAAATTTTTTCCGCGGTGCGGCTCTCTACCAGCACCTTTTTTACGGATGGGTATTTTTTTAAAAATTCAGGAATGGGGTTAATGCAAAAATCGCGGATTTCGCTGTCATTTGAGCCTTGCCGCCGGCAGGAACCGAAAATATCCCACAAAGCGAGCCGGTGCTTCTTCAGGATCAGCTTCTTCGCTTCATAATTTTGCGGCACCGGTTCGTCTAGCGCACCGCTCAGAACTTTCCAGAATCCGTTTGAAGTGTGCCCGTAGTATTCTTCTTTTTCGAGCGACTTCACGCCCGGAAATGTGCCAAGAATTAAAATATGGGGATTGAAATAAACGATCGGAGGTAAACAAATCAAACGCATGGCATATTTTACGCGCTGCGCAGCCAGACGGATAGATTTTTTACGCGGCTATAGCTTTTAAGCTGCCTGATTATATTTAACTACGTTTTTATTCTTATTTTTTTTATTGTTTTGTTTTTTTTGTTGAGGCTGCAGGGTAGTAAAATCTTGCGCTTCAGGAGAAACGGTATTACCGGACTGCGCCCTGCTTTTTATCCATTCCGCCCCATACAGTTCAAGCCATGAGGATTCCGCTAGTTCAGCGCCGATATCAAAGCCGCGTCTTTCACTTTCAATCCACTTGTGGCGTTCAATTTCATTCCTCACTTGCTCATCATTCAAAAGATGCTTCATATACCTTTCCCCTTAATATTATTTTAAAAGTATTTTATATATTAAAAGTAAGTTTCGAATCGGGGAAAACCTGAAAATGTCATCCGAATGATTTAAATATTGAAAGGACGCTGTAAACCATTTAGCCTGGCTTTTAATGACAAAATACAAAAAAGTTTTAATCTTGGTGGCTTTACTTTTAGCGGCCCACGAACAGAGCTCCGCGGAGGAGTCAATCGTCCCAAAAGATTTCCCTCTCGGCGAAAGATTATTTTACAAAATCAAATGGCTGCGAATATCTGTAGGTTATGGGCAAATATGGGTCAAAGAAAAAACCAAACTGAATGGGCGGGATGTTTTTCATATTGTGGGAAGAATTGACAGCAACAAAGTCCTCTCTAAAATCTTTCCTATCCACGATGAAATTCACGGCTGGGTCGACACTCGGACTTTCGAAGCTATACAATTCGAAAAGAAAATCGATGAACTGTTCCTGGATACACATGAAAGAATGGTTTATGACGCCTCACAAAAAAAGGGCTACTTTGAATCATTGGAAACAGGTAAAAAAAATATTTTTCCGCTGACTCTGCCCGTTCATGATTTCATTAGTTCTTTTTACTGGGTGCGGCGGCAGCATTTAATACCGGGCGGCTCAGCCAAAATGACTTTAACCTGCGATCAAAAAGACTGGGCTTTGACAATTAATGTTCTCAAAAAAGAAACCGTCTTGTTAAACGGCCAAAAGATAGACACGCTTCTCGTTGAACCTATGACATTCGTTGAAGGAGAAGAAAAACGCGGTCGTGCCTGGATGAATTTAACCAATGATGCGCAGCGTATACCCGTAAGAATTATTTATAAAGCGCCTTTCGGTTCTGTGGTGGGGACATTAATGCCGCCTGAATAACTTTCTTTGTAAGGAAATGTATTACGCGCACCTGCTCCATTTTGGGAGAATTTTTTTTAGTTTGAAGGTGCGCAGCTAGAGACACCTTGTTAAAATAGATTGTTTAATTATTTATTAGAAGGCATCCGCGCCGCAAAAAGGTTCGACTTTTTATTTCATTACAATGATACCGGGCATCTAAGGAAACTTATGCAAAGCGTTCAGGCTATTCGAATTTTAGTGGTCGAAGATAACCGCGCGGATGCGATTTTTATTCAAGAGGCGTTCAAGCAAAGCAAGTTATCTATCCATGTCGACATTGTGGAAGACGGCGACGACGCTCTAGACTATCTAAGGCGCAAGGGCAAATACTCAGGCCAAACACCGCCCGACCTTATTTTACTGGATTTGAATTTACCGCGCGTAGACGGGCTGACGGTTTTAACCCAAATCAAAAGTGAAATGCCGCTCAAACGCATTCCCGTCCTGATTCTGACAAGCTCAACGGCTCCGTCGGATATCACCAACTGTTATAACAGTCATGCCAATGCTTATCTGGTCAAACCCGTCGGCCTCGCGCAAATGATGCATACCGTCGCCGTGGTTGAAGAGTTTTGGCTCAAGCTCGTCAATCTCGCGCCCAGACACGTATTTCCGGGATAACGGAGATTTTTATGACACCTTCCCATCTTTCAATTATTCTTACGGATGATGATCCACATTTTCTTGTTTTTCTGAAACATGTACTCACAAACTTGAAAATTCCTTCCGAAATCGTGCCTCTCAAATACGGCGACGAGTTAATTCAGTTTCTTTCCAAGGAAAAAAAGCATTTCGACGGCATCCTGCTGGATATGAATATGCCCCGCAAAAACGGCATCGAAGTTCTGGGAGAAATGCGCCAAAAAAATCTGCGCCCCGAAATTCCGATTATTGTGATCTCCCAGGTAACCTCGCCCGCGGCCAGCGCGGAAGTGATTCATTTGGGCGCGGCGGCTTATATGGAGAAACCCTGCGGGCTCGAAGAATTCAAAATTTTTGCGCTACAGATGATTGAACACTTTAAAAAAAAATAAGGTGCCCTGCCTGATACGGATGCAAAGCAAAAATCCTTCCGCTTTATCGCTAAGAAGTGAATTGCATTCAATCCGGCCGTTTTTTATGCAGTCTCAGCGATGCTCTGCTTAATATTTCGATTTAAGCTGTTTCGGCGGAAGTCGCTTTGGTCGCTTCCGGCTCAGATTCATTTTCACTCAACGTTCCCGCGGGGGTGACATGCGGCTCATCTTTCTTTTCAAAACCGGGCGTAATTCCCTCAAAAAAAGCGTTGCGAAAAAAGCTGAGAATGGCATCAAGAATTTTAATATCAGGGTCATTAAAACTGCCCTGCAGCTCGATTTTGGTCGCGTTGTCGCCTTTCTTACGGTTTTCGAACAAATTCGAAAGTACTTTTGCCACCCCGCCCTTAACAATATCTCCTGGGCTTTTATCTTTATTCTTCATTTCGATAAAATCAATCCCCTGAACAAGCGGTTTGACATAACCTATAAACTGACCTTCGGCCGCAGCACCTTCGATAAACAGATCCACTCTTCCCGCTTTAGCTTCAAGCGACAAATATTCTTTCAAAAAATCATTCAGTTCCGGAAGAGAAAATGTTAAGCGGGTCCGGGTTTCAAAAGTGGGCTGCGCGGCAAAAGGATTCATAGCTAAATTTAAATCAAAACGGCCCTCACTCATTGCCCTGCCCCGCGCTTCCGCCGTCGCCATAAGTGACTGCGACAAATCTTTGCTGTTAGTCAAGTTGGTGATTTCTGCCCGGATTTCATGCAAATAAATATCCACAGGCGGATCGCCGTCTAAGCGCTTGAAGTGAACCCGCCCGTCGTGGATTAAAATACGGTCAATTTTCAGCGGACTCAGTTCTTTTACCGCTTTTTTACCGTCGGCGCCGGCGCCCTTTAAATTACCCTGCTTTCCTTCGGGTTTATCCGCGTCCACAAAATTAACTTCGGGTGAGAACAATTCCATGTCCCCCACAAAAACGCCATGCAAAAGAGCCTTCCACCGTACATTAAAATCAATGCGTTTTACATTTACAAAGGGCACGGATGCAGTGTTCGCAATTTTCACGAGCTTAAAATTTTCAAGGGAATACGCTCCACGCCAGAAATTCAAATGCACGGCTGAAACTGTCCCGCGGTATTCACCGATACGGGAGATTTTTTTATTCACGACTTTCGTGGCAATCGCGGAAAACGAGAGCCAAAAAACGACCAAAATCAGGCCCAAAGCGCACATAATAACGGCGGTTTTATTTCTTAATTTCATCTTACCCTCACGCCTTTTTGATTGCGTTCCTCAAAATAGAACCCAGATAGATAATCAACCCAAGACTTCCGGCTAAAGTAACGCCCGCGAAAATAATCTCAAGTGAAGTAAAACTTTTCTTGCCTTGAAAGTAGAGCGACACTGAGCCCGCAATACTCCCCAAATAAGCGTAGAGCAAGCTGCTCGGAATCATGGCTATTAAACTCACCCATGCGTACTGAGAAAAGGGTATCCGGGTCAACCCAAAGGCATAATTCAAAGCTGTATAGGGCAGAATAAAACTCACCCGGCTTAAAGCGACGATTTTCCAGCCGCGATTTGAGACATCCTCTTCAAAAGCACGGAATTTTGCGCTTTCCGTCATTTTCTTTTGAATCCAATCGCGGCAAAAATACCGGCTTAATAAAAAGGCGACGCATGCGCCCAAAGTGGAACTAAAAATGGCGGCCGCGAAACCGCCGGTCCCGCCATAAATCACGCCGCTGCTGAAAGCAAGCAATGTGACCGGAAAAAAAATCAGCGTCCCAAAAATAAAAAAAGTTATAAACGCCGCGGCTCCCGTCAAACCCCAATTCTTAAACGATTCAATCGCGCGGACGATATTTTCCTGCCCGGCAAAGAAACACAGTGCCGCGGCGGCAATAACCGCTAAAACATAGGCTGCGGCGATAAATCTGATTCTTTTTTTCATGCCTTATTTTAGGACACACGGGAATAGGGGTTTTCCCGTGTCAAAACCTTATGACTAAGGCGTGAAGGCAAACTCCTTTTGAAATTTGTTCCCAGGGCGGATAAAATCCGGGCGGTCAGGTTCCTGAAAATCCCGGTTAAGGCCAAACTTCCGGCAATACATTTCGAACATGTTACGGATATTTTCCCACTCTTTGCCTTCGCCGCGAAATCGCTGCCCAAACTCGCTTTTATAAAGTTCCCCTCCACGGGAACGGCGGATACTGTTTTCGATTTTGTTATAACGCATCGGAAAAGCTTTTTGCATACGTTCCAGAAAAACAGATTTGACGGGCCCCGGCAGACGCAAAATCACGGGCGACGCATAACGGGCGCCGCAAGCCACGGCTTTTTTTAGAATTCGCGGAATATCCGAATCACTTAATCCCGGAATAATCGGAGCGACCAAAACATTAACATGAATTCCTTTTTCTGCGAGCAAAGCCATAGCTTCAAATCGTTTGTGAATTGAGGCGGCGCCGGGTTCGACAAGACGGGCGGCCGCTTCATCCCAAAAGCCGATACTGAAATTAACCGTCAAATCCGTACGTTGATGCAGCGCGGTTAGCAAATCAATGTCCCGCGCGATTAAAAACGATTTGGTGATAATCGAAACGGGATTGCCCGCTTCAAGACAGACTTCAAAGCAGCGCCGTGTTAATTTGTAAGAAGCTTCAAGCGGCTGATAACAATCCGTATCACCCGAAAAAATAATCAATTCGCCTTTCCAGGAACGTTTTAAAAATGCTTCGCGCAATAGTTCGGGCGCGTTTTTCTTGACGAGAATTTTTGTTTCAAAATCAGTGCCCGCTCCCCAACCCAAGTATTCATGCGAAGGGCGCGCGTAACAATAGGCACAGGCATGCTGGCAGCCGCGATAGGGATTCACGCTCCAGCGAAACCCCAGATCCGGCGATTTATTTTCAGGAAGAATACTGCGGGTATTGTCCTCATAGACTTCCAGCTTGGCGGGCGGTTCGATACCTTCGAAATACTCAATCGAATGGCTTGAAACGGATTGGGCGGATTTTCGATATGCTTCATAATTTTTCTTTCCGCAAGCCAAGATACTTAAAAAAACAATACCGGACGATCGTCCGATATTGGTATACTACGCCACTGTTACTTTTTAGCCAGCGATTTTTTCATAAGGAAAGAGTATGAGTCCCGCGCCTATTTCGCTTGCTTCATTTCCGGACGCGATCATGCATGTGGATTGCGACGCTTTTTTCACATCCGTGGAAGAGTCTTTGCGGCCGGAGTTCAAAGGCAAACCGCTGATTACGGGAGCGGAACGCAACACTGTGGTATGCGCAAGTTATGCCGCAAAAGCGCGCGGCGTCAAACGCCCAATGCAGCTTTATGAGGCGAAAAGGATTTGCCCCGAATTGATCTGCCTGCCAAGCGATTATGCTTCGTATGGGCTTTTTTCGGAACGCATGCTCGCGATCATGCGGCGCTTCACGCCTGATGTAGAAGCCTTTTCAATCGATGAAGCATACGCGAATCTTGCGGGTTTACGCCGCACTTTCCGCATGAGTTACAGTGGTATCGCCAGAGAAATAAAAATGACCGTTCAAAAAGAACTCAATCTGACGGTTTCGGCGGGGTTAAGCGCGTCCAAAACGCTCGCGAAAATCGCGTCGGAAAGAACAAAGCCTGACGGATTTACAGTCGTACGCGCCAATGAACTGCATCATTTCTTACCGCAAGTTAAGTTAGAGGAAGTTTGCGGCTTCGGACCTAATATCTCGGCCTTTCTTAAAAAAAAGGGGCTTCGTACGGCGTGGGATTATGTATCGCAGCCGCCGCATACGGCCAAAGCCTGGCTTGGTAAAATAGGTTTGGAGCTGTGGCATGAATTGCGGGGCCAATCGGTTTACCCGGTTAAAGAAATTCATAAACAACCGCTTTCGATCATGAAAGTTAAAACATTCACTCCGCCGTCGCCGGATAAAAAAATAGTGTACGCACAATTAATCCGCAATTTAGAAATCGCTTTCGCAAAATTGAGGCGCTTAGGCCTTCACACGGCCTTCATCTCAATTTGTCTGCGCAGCCAGGACTTTAAAATCACGGGAACAGAGATTGAAATGGAAAGCGCTGTTTCCTCAGCGGCTGAAGCGCTTGGCGTCATTCAGCCTCATTTTGAAAAAGTTTTTAAAAACGGCACAAGCTACCGCATGACTGGCGTCACGCTCGGGAAATTAACGCCACAAAAGTCGGCGCGGCAATATTCTTTTTTTGATAATATTCCACGCGAGGAATCCTTTAAACGCTTAAGCAGCGCTCTCGACGACGTAAATCAAACTTTCGGAAGGCGCACACTTGAAACAGGAACGAACTTGCATATCAGCCCCAAAAAACCGGAAAGAAGAATGGCGCTTCCCTTTCTCAAAATTAATTTATAAACATAGATGGGAATCCGCTCAAAATAGCTCAGATGCCAGGCGCAAAATGAACAATCGAGGAGGCGTAGTAAAACCTACGTTGACGAAGATTGTGAGTTTTGCAACGCAGCAGGTGAGTTATTTTCAGCGGATTATTTGTATTTGCGGACATTGGCAACAACGATGCCGCCCGTGATTAACTCATTCCGCGGATGAATGGGCGGATATTTTTTATTGCCCGCGCGCAGAGAAACTTTACCGTTCTTTTTTTCAAAATATTTCAATGTCCAGTCGCCGTCCACCTGCGCGATGACAATATCGCCATGATGCGGATCGCGGCCGCGCTCCACCACAACCAGATCTCCAGGCATAATCCCCGCTTCGATCATGGAATCGCCGCTGACTTTTACGAGATAACTTGCGGTCGGATTTTTTACAAGAAACTCATCCAAAGACAATGTATCTAGTAACTCCTCTTCCGCGGGCGAAGGAAATCCCGCCTGGACAGACCCGAGAAAACGCAGGCCATTTTGCATCAATGCTCCGGGAACAAGCCGGCCGGAAAAATCCTGACTCAGAATCCTTTTGCGGATGAGATGCGGGATGAGCGCCGAAACACCGCCCTTAGAACGGTAGCCCAACAACTGCTGCATTTCTGAAAAGGACGGAAGACGCTTATATTCGGCGTAAAATTTGCGCAGCTTCACAATAATATGGGGAAAATCCAGGGCTTTAGGCATGCGGAATTATAAACGGACGATTGTCCGCTGTCAAATTTTTATGCTTCACTAAGCCATATTGATATGGCGCATAAATCCCTTAGAGCAAACCTAGCCAGGAACTAAGCAAGGGCAGGCCGGGTGACAGAACAGGAAAAATTGAATTTTTTCAAGCGGTTTGAATGACAGAGGCGATGACTTTATCCGCGATTTGAGTAAATTGCTTCGCGGCTTGGCTTTCGGGCTGCGCAATCAAGATCGGATTGCCGGAATCACTCGCGATGCGGATTTTAGCGTCAAGCTCAACTGTTCCTAAAAATGGAATTTGCAATTTATCTGCTGCTTTTTCAGCGCCGCCGCGGCCAAAAATATCACCGGTCATGTTCTCAATCATGCCGAGCACCGGTACTTTCAAATGGTTGAACATCACCACCGCTTTGCGCACATCTTCAAGTGCCACTTCCTGCGGCGTGGAAACAACCACGGCGCCTGAAATCTTGGTCGATTGCACAAGCGAAAGCTGAATGTCGCCCGTTCCCGGCGGCAAATCCACCACGAGGAAATCAAGCTGTCCCCATTCCACTTTCTGCAAAAACTGCTGAACCGCGCTGTGCAGC
Organism: Candidatus Omnitrophota bacterium; assembly: GCA_043718225.1. Lineage (GTDB taxonomy): Bacteria > Omnitrophota > Omnitrophia > Omnitrophales > Aquincolibacteriaceae > Multiplicimicrobium. The sequence continues at coordinate 16,356 of JAYSWD010000158.1, read as the reverse complement.
ATCGGCCCGCGCCAAACCATCGGCTGGTCTTTCGCCACGAGTAGCCCGATCGAAATGACTTTAAGGCCATGCGCTTCAATCGGGATCAGTTTGCTGTCCGCAGACACTTTCGGTTTAGTTCCTTCCGGAATTCCGAGCATCAGCGGCAGATTGGGACCATAAATGTCGCCGTCCATAATTCCGACTTTAAAACCCTTGGCTTTAAGTGCCAGTGCAAGATTGACGGCCACGGTTGATTTTCCGACGCCGCCCTTGCCCGCGCCCACGGTCAAAACATGGCGTATCCCGGCGGAATCCTGGGTTTTATCTTCGGTCACACCGACGGATTTTCCCTGCGAAACCTGAACTTGCACGGCCGTAGCCCCGAGCGCATGAATAACTGTTTTAACGGATGTTTCCAGCTTTTGAAGATAGGCAGCGTCTGTCTGCGTGGCCTGCAAATGAACGAATACGGCGCCTTGATCGACTTCGACTTCGCGCACCATTCCGGAGACAACCACACTTTTACCCGTTAGGGGATCCAAAACACTTTGTAATATTTTTAAAACCATTTGCTGATCCATTGTCTCTCCTAAAATTAAGAGCGCCTAATAAAACTATGTTTGAAGCGAAAAAGTCGAGGCACAAGAGATTTAAGGCGACAGCGGCAAAATGCGCGGAGGTGTAGTCAAGTTACTACATCGAGCACATTTTGAAACTTGCAACGCCGAAACTCGACATGCATCGGCTTTTGCAGCAAAAGATGGTTTTGTTAGGTGCTCTAAGCCCCGTGCAAAAAATCTTTTAAGTATTGAACCTGAACCTGGCTGGCCTTCAGCTGTGTTTTGACAATATCGCCGATTGTCACGATTCCACAAATCTTTCCTTCCCCCACGACAGGCACATGGCGGATGCGCTGCTGCGTCATCAGATTCATGACATACTCGATCGTATCTTCTAATTTGCACATGATCACGCGCGGAGTCATCACTTGTTCAACTAACATCGCTCCCCAAGAGGCTTCTTTTTGATGACAAACACGCATCAAGTCACGCTCAGAGAAAACACCGCATACTCCCCCCGCTGCATCCAAGACGAGCACCGCGCCGATTTTATTTTCGACCATGGTTTTAAGCGCTTCGCGAACGGTTTGCACTCCCGCCACCATCGTCACTTTAGTTCCCTTTTCTTTCAAAATATCGGATACAAGCATGGTGACTCCTAATCTTGATTACGAATTCGATCAATTGCCGATTTCAACTCTGTAATTAAAATCTCAATTTCTTCCGCCTTGGTAAACCGTCCGAAACTGAAACGCAAAGTCGAACGCGCGTGTTCATCCGCAAAACCCATGGCTTTGATTACATGTGACGGACTACCCGCGCCGCTCATACAGGCCGAACCCGAGGAAACGCAAATTTCTTTTTGGTCGAGCACCGCAAGTAAAGCCTCCGCGTCAACGCCCTCAAAAGCCATATTGCTGGTATTCACGAGCCGTCCGGCCTCCGCGCCGTGAACGCAAATCCCTGTTATCTTTTTTTGTAATTGAGCTTCAAACTTATCACGCAAAGCCAATAATCTTTTTTGCTCTTCCGCTAAATGCTTCATGGCGATTTCGCAGGCCTTACCCGTTCCGACAATGCCCGGCACGTTTTCCGTTCCGCCGCGGCGCTTGCGTTCCTGCGAACCACCCCATACCAAAGCGCTGAAAGGCGCGGTTTTACGATGATATAAAATCCCCGAACCTTTGGGGCCGTAAAGCTTATGCGCAGAAATGGAAAGAAAATCGCAGCCTAATTTCGCGGCGTTGACTTCGATCTTCCCCGCCGATTGAACCGCGTCGACAAAATAAAGCGCGCCGGCCTCGCGGATTTTTTCGCTTAGCGATTCAAGCGGAAAATGCACGCCGGTTTCATTATTAGAAAGCATTAAAGCGACCAACGCGGTGCGTTCGGACAATACACTGAAAAGCTCGTCGGTTTCAAGGCGTCCCTGGTCATCTACGCTGATTTCATGCACTTTATAGCCCTGTCCGGCAAGCTCACGGCAAAGCTTGAGAACGCTTGAATGCTCGACGCAGCTGGTAATAATTTCTTTGCGTTCGGGCAAAGCCGCCAGCGCGGCACGAATCGCGGCGGTATTACTTTCGGTTCCTCCGCTGGTAAAAATAATTTCTTCTTCACGCAAAGCCCCGATCAATTTAGCGGCGTCGCGGCGCGCTTCACGCAAGCCTTTGGCAGGCATACGGCCAGCGGAATGCAGGCTGGAAGGATTGCCGTAATGCTCCTTTAAAAAAGGTAGCATCGCGTCCAAAACTTCGGGGTCGAGCGGTGTTGTGGCGTTATAGTCGAAATAAAGCATTTTTATCTGGTCTCTCGTGAAGCGTCATTCGTGATGCGGGGAAGAAAAATTAAAAGAACACCATACAACGCGCACAGAGCAAACCAGCCGATTATACCGTCATACATTTTCCCTGAGCCCCACAAAAGATCGTTGGAGCCGAAGTTGACGAGCAGCCCGTCTGTTTTAATAAAGAAAACAGCGCCCGCATGCAAACCGATTGAAGCATACAGAGACTTCGTACGTAAATAAAGCCCGTTGAGCATAAGCCCAAAAATGAAAAGTCCGACTAAACCCGGCCAGAACACGCCGAATTCGGTTAATGACGCAAATGGTGCGCCGAGCAGCATTAAACTATCGCGCAAATCAGGCGTCGAATCAATAAACGGTCTTTTGGCATGCACAAAATGCACAATCGCGTAGAAAATATTAGTTACAAACAAACTTGCCACTAAGCTTATTTGCGGCCGGCGGTTGGGCGTAGCCCAGAGCCCAAAACAAAACTGAAATAGCGCGCCTCGAAAGAAAAATTCCTCGATTGAACCGATTAACACGCCCGTGAACAGCGCCAGGATAATTCGCGAAGTCCATTTTCCGATTCCGACATTCTGAAAAGAAAACTCAGCTTGGCCGAAAAAAGTTTGAATCGCGACATAAATCGAAAGCACAACAACGGGTGCGACAAAGCCTGCCAGAATCTGCCGCAGGCTTCCGGATTTCCAGGCTAACCCGTATTCAATGAAGGTTTCTTTGCGGATACGGACAAATACCGCGACACAAATCAAAGTTCCCACCATGACTATGCGGTTAAAAATACGATGAAACTTAAAATCAAAATGCGGATAAATCAGCGGCGACAGAATGACGGCGAGCGCCAGAACAAGCGCAAATGAAAGCAAAAATAAAATAACTTTTTTCATATCAAGAAAGGGATAGGTGTCCGGTGTCGGACGGTTTGACCTGAATTACGGCGTCAATTTCAATAATCGCATTTAACGGCAGGCTTGCAACGCCCACGGATGTGCGCGCGTGTACGCCTGCCTCTCCGAACACCGCGCCCAAAAGCTCGGAAGCGCCATTCATGACGGCGGAAAAATCATAAAAAGCGGGATCCGCATTGACATAACCCGTCACCTTCACGAATTTTTCAAAACGGCCGAAGCCGATCAAGTTGCGCACAATGGAAATCATATTCAATGCCGCGACTTTTGCGGCTTCCTGGGCCTGTTTGAGTTCCACGTCTTTCCCTACTTTGCCCGTCATTAATACTCCGCCTGCAGCGCGCGGCAGCTGACCGCTTAAATGCGCCCAAGCTCCTGAAAAAACAACCGGCTGATAAATTCCGGCCGGTTTCGCGGGCTCAGGCAAAATCAAACCAAGTTCTTGAATTTTTTTATCGTAATCGGAAACGGAGCTCATGGTTTACGCCCGATTATCAAAGTCGCGGCTCCGAAAGTAAAAACATGAATTTGCAAATCATTGAAACCGGTATCACGCATTTCCGTGACGGTCTTTTGCGGCTCCTGGAACGACGCAATGGATTCGGAAAGAAATTGATACGCTTTAAGCTTACCCGAAAAAATCCAGCCCACGAGTGGCAAATAAAGTTTGAGATAAGGATAAAAAAGTAATTTCGCCCACCAAGCTTTTGGGCGAGTCAGACATAAAAACGCGGCCCGCCCCCCCGGAGTCAGAATTTTAAACACATGCCCAAGAAAACGCGGCATATCCTTCACGCTGCGCAGCGTAAAGGCAGAAACAACCAAGTCAAATTCGGCTGTGGCAAAAGGAAGATCATGGAAATCCCCCTGCACAAGGGTCACTTCTTGAGGTAGATTTTCGCGCGCCACGCTCAGCATATTCGCTGAAAAATCCAGCCCAACGGCTTTTTTCCAGAGCCGCGCCTGAAGAAAGCATTCCAGAAACTTGCCCGACCCTATCCCTAAATCAAGAATGGCTTGCTGGGAAGATTCTAAAACCAAATCGCGCGCACGGCGGCGCCAGCTCTCGTCCAATTTAAAACTGAGTACTGTATTCAGAAAATCATATTTCGGCGCGATAGAATCAAAAGCCTCACGGATAAATTCTTTGTCCGGAGACGCCAGATTAATTTTACTTTCTATTATTTGAGTCATATTTAAGTTTTGTTCGGTTCAGCTTGCGATTCCTTTGGAAACGCGGGCTGAACATATAATGGGAAACGTAAAACGTTTCTCCATTTCAAAGCCTTCTCCCACTCTTTGATTTTAAAGTTTAAATCAGTTTCTTGAGATGCGAGTTTTGCGCTAAAAGACGCAACTGTCTGAGCAGATCAAGAGATTGATTTAAGCTGTTTGAAATACTTGGACTGTTTGATAATTTGTATCACGCTGAACAGGAATATATCCGGCTTCTTTGATCAAACGGATCAAATCTTCACGGCTAGTTTGTGTCGCGTCAATTCCAGTCGGCTCCAGCACTTTATCTTCAATCAAAGTTCCACCCATATCATCGCATCCGAAAGCGAGCGCGATTTGCCCGAGCTTAAGGCCTTCCGTCAACCAACCGCTTTGCAAATGATCGATGTTATCCAGCATCAAACGTGAAATCGCGACAGTTTTCAAATAATCTTCCCCGCCGGTTTGCTTTAAATGTTTCATACGCGGCGTGCAATTGGGCGACATGGTCCAAGGAATGAACGCGCGGAAACCCTTGGTTTCATCCTGTAAATCGCGGATTACGAGCATATGCTCAATGCGTTCGGGGATTGTTTCAACATGGCCTACAACCATGGTTGCCGTTGTTTTAAGACCGGCTTCATGCGCGATACGCATGACATCAATCCATTTCTCCGTGGTCGCTTTTTTAGGGCTGATAATTTTCCGGACGCGTTCAACTAAAATTTCAGCGCCGCCGCCCGGCATGGAATTGAGCCCCGCTTCCTTGAATTTTTTAAAAAGGTCAGGCAAAGGAATGCGGTTCTTACGCGCGATCATGTCCATTTCCACGACGGAAAAAGAATGCACATGCACGCTGGGATATTTTTCGCGGACTGCGCGGATCAAATCAATGTAATACTCAATTGGCAATGCGGGATTGACGCCGCCCTGAATCAATGCCTGGGTTCCGCCGAGCGCGACCAACTCTTCGATTTTCTTTAAAACCTCTTCATGCGTCATCGTATAGCCTTCGGCATGGCCCGGCGGACGGTAGAAGGCGCAAAAATCGCAGTCCACGACACAAACATTGGTATAGCTGATATTGCGGTCAACAATGAAAGTCACCCGTTTGTCAGGATGCATTTGCTCTTTAACACGGTGCGCGGCGCGGCCTAAACGCAAAAGGTCACAAGCATAAAGCGAAACGCCCTCTTCAAGCGAAAGCCTTTCACCGTTAACGCGCTTTTCTAAGATGTTATCTAATTTATCGTATTTCATACAACCTATTTATCTATTGTCACAAATTGAAATTCCGGCGGCATCCGCGGTTGCGTCAAAGACGCAAAGCCCTGTAATATTTTGTCCTCTGAGCTATGCTCAACCGGATATTGTTTCCCAGTTGGGTAAACTACAGAAAGCACGCGCTTCAACCAGTTCGGCGAACTTTTTGAATCCCTGCCAGCAGGAATCATCCAATTGATACAGAAGGCCGCTCAAATACCCTCGGATTTTCGGGTCAAGCCGGTCAAATTCCCCGATTGAGCAATGCTTTTGAATGCATTCGGAAAGATGCGCGCTATTATACAAAAAACGTTCCTTGAGAGCATGGTAAAAATCCAGAGTGGCGGCCGCGTTGGAAAGCGCGGCTTCACGGCGCACGGCCCAAACCGCATAAACGAACGGCAATTTTTGCCATTCATACCAAAGATTGCCGAGGTCATAGCGGTGAATAAATTTACGGGGTTGGACAAAGAGCGCGTCATTGCCGATCAGAAGCGCGGCATCATGTTTTTCCATCATCTTTTTGGCATTGGAAGGCATCGGATCCAGCATGGCCTGAATTCTATATTTATCCTTCAGCAGCAAATCAAGCAAATGCACCGAGGTTAAACTTTCTTCAGTGACTGCAATATCAGCACCGTTTAAATCTTCGATTTTTTTGTTTGAAAAAAGCGTGACGCTGCGCACATATTCGCGGCTCGCGATTCCCAAATCGGGAAAAAGCAGATAATCCTGCGGGCGCTGTAAATATTCCATCGATGAAATCGGAGCGGCATCGATTTCCCCCGCCCGCATCATCTGATTAATCTGCGCGGGCGTACCGTTTTCGAATTGAACGGCATTATCGGCTTCCCAGCCCGCATAATAAGGCAGACAATTTAGATACTTGATTTTTCCGATTTTGAGCTTCGGCTTGACTAAGACTCGTTCTGTCATAGCAGCCCTCAGGATGAGGCCGTATTTTTTAAACCGGTCCAGCGCGGAAAAAGCGCGTGCGGAATATCCATTTGATCCAGAACTTTTCCAACAACAAAATCAACCACATCTTCGATTGTTTTTTCGCCCGAATAGAAACCGGGAATCGGCGGCACAATCCGGACGCCAAGTCGAGCGAGCTTCAGCATGTTTTCCAGATGAATCGCCGAAAACGGAGTTTCGCGCGGAACCAGCACAAGCCGGCGGTTTTCTTTGATGATACAATCGGCGGCGCGGTGAATTAAATTCTGTGACAAACCATTCGCGATTGCTCCCAACGTGCCCATGCTGCATGGGACAATAACCATGCCTTCGACCGGATAAGAGCCGCTGGCAACCGGCGCGGTAAAATCCTTGGGATGATGGGTTTCAATTAAAGCGTGATTTTCGATTTGAAACGCGCGCGCGAAATCCCCGGCGGAAAGCGACGGCAAAACGATTCCGAGTTCTTCTTTCATGGTCAGGCGCGCGGGCTCAGACATTACCAAATGAATGCGCCGGCCGGCGTGATTTAATACTTGAATCAAACGCGCGGCAAAACGGATACCACTCGCTCCGGTGATTCCGACAATCCAAGGTTTCATTTAATCCAGCCTCCCAAATCAATCATGGCCGCGATAAAAACAACCGCGCTGATCCAAGCATTCAATTTAAAAAAGGACTCATTCACCGCGACCGGATCGGAATTCTTCCGTACAAGAAGATGCTCGCGCAGCATCAAAATTGCCGCGATGAATAAACCTAAAAAATAAATCAGCCCCAGTCCCGCTGAAATTCCCGCGGCAACCCAAAAAATTAAAGTCATACCGTGAAGCACTTGCGCTAAAAGCCGGGCTGTCTTATCGCCCAGCTTGGCCGGCACCGAATGCAGGCCTTTCTCACGGTCAAAGTCCAGGTCTAACAGAGCGTAAATTATATCAAATCCGGCCACCCAACAGAGGATTCCCAGCGTTAAAAAACCGGGCGTCCAGGAAAATTCGGGCCTGACCGCCAGCCAGGCTCCATAAGGAGCGATTCCCAGTACTAAACCGAGTAGAAAGTGACAAAACAATGTCACCCGCTTTAAATAAGGATAAACCCAGGCTAAAAGGAATGGGGCGAAGGATAAACGCAGACAAAGCGGCCCTAATTTCCAGCAGGCCCATTGAAACAAAACAAATGAGAAAAGAGCGGCTCTCCAGACAAACGGGCGTTTGAGGAGGCCCGCCGGAAGCGCGCGTGACGCGGTGCGGGGGTTTAAGGCGTCAACGGATTCATCCACCAGGCGGTTCGCGGCCATGGCCATCGTGCGGAAAGAAACCATCGCAAGTGTGATCCAGAAAAATTTTTCAAAGCCGGGCCAGCCGCGCGCGGCAAGAATCATTCCGAGATAAGCAAAAGGTAGCGCGAACAAGGAATGCTCGAACTTGATCATTTCTAAGAAAATTGAAATATTTTTTAAAATACTTTTTTTCATGGTCAATTTTCTGAACCACGTACCACGAGCCACGCTTAAAAACCATACGTGGTTCGTGGACCGTGGTGCGTGGCTCGTATTACGCCTTTTCTTCGGTCTCAATCGCTTTGAGAAGCAGCTTCATGTCTTCAGGCATGTCGCATTTAATATGCACAAGCTTGCCGGTGCGCGGATGGTCAAAACCGATAATCGCCGCGTGCAATGCCTGGCGATTGATCAAACGCGAAGGATAACCATACGTCGCGTCACCATAAACGGGATGGCCCATATGTTTAAAATGAACGCGAATTTGGTGCGTACGCCCGGTTTGCAAACGCACTTCAACAAAACTCGCGTTATTAAAACGCTTCAAAACTTTAAAAAAAGTCAGCGCGTCTTTTCCGCCGGTTTGTTTGATCACCACTTTTTTACGGCTCATGAACGCACGCCCGACGGGTTCTTCGCATTTTCCCTCGTCATGCTGAACAATCCCGCGCACGATCGCGTAATAAACCCGGTCAATCGTATGCTCTTTGAATTGTTTGGATAGATTGGCATGCGCCTTTTTATTTTTCGCGACCACAAGCAGGCCGGAGGTATCTTTATCGAGCCGGTGCACGATCCCGGGGCGCTCAACCTGGCCCACATCGCTTAAATCTTTAACATGCGCCAAAAGCGCGTTCACCAAAGTTCCGGTTGGATTACCGGGCGCGGGATGAACCACCAGTCCCGCCGGCTTATAAACCACGAGACAATCCGCGTCTTCATAACGGATATCAAGCGCGATTTTCTCGGCAAGCGGCTGCCCTTTTTCGACTTCAAACGGCTTGAGCGCGATCACATCGCCGACCTTAACCGCATAATGCGTACTGGCGGGCTTGCCGTTTACGAGCACACTACCTTCGCGGATCGCGATTTGCAATTGAGAACGCGAATGTTCGCCTTTGAGTCTTCCGGCAAGAAAAACATCCAGCCGGTAACCTGCGTCATTATTTGAAGCAACTGTCCATTCGTTCATTTTTCTACCTTATGTAAAAGAAGCCATTCATAAACATCCCTCGGAAAGTGGTCGTTTGCTAACGGCCTGCAGCTGCGTCATACTCGTCCCCCATACTGGGTTTAGTATGGATTCCTCGTCTTCCTTGCTTCGACTCGTTATCAAACCAACCCATTCTCGAGCGCTGCTTACGAACGCCTTCTAAAAGAATCGCGAAAAAGGTGTAAAATATAAATTCCGACGCCGATTGAAATCGCGGAATCAGCGATATTAAAAACCGGCCAAATTCTAAAATCCAAAAAATCAACTACGGCCCCATATTGAATCCGGTCAACCCAATTTCCGAACGCGCCGCCCAAAATCAGCCCAAACACCCATTGGTCGCGAAAATTTCGAAAGGCCGGGCGGTGCGACATCCAGCCAATCAGCAGAAGGCTGACAGACACCACTACGAGCAGAACCCATTTCATCTGGGAAAAAAAACCGAAAGCAATCCCTTGGTTATGGACTAACGTCAGGTGAAAAACATTCGGTATGACGGGAATCGAGCCGGATAGAAAATGAAGAACAAGCAACTTGCTGATGCGGTCAAGAATAAAACTTCCCGCCGCGACAAGGTAAAAAACGGTTATAGGCCCTTCTCCTGTTCTTCCTGAGCCTTTAACGACATAGCGGCGTAAGGCATTGCCAGCAAGCGTTTCTTAGGAATAGGCGTGCCGTATTTTTCGCAAACGCCATAAGTGCCGTCTTCAATTTTATGCAAAGCGACATCAATTTTATTCAAAATCTGCTGTTCATTCGCCGCTAAACTAAGCACAAATTCACGGTCAAATTCGTCCTGAGCGGTATCGATCACGTCCGCATGGTCGCCCGTCATTTCTTCGGTGCTTTTCTTAAGAGAGTCATTTTCAAGGTGCTGCAAATCGCCGACAATTTTCGTGCGCAAATCGAGTAGAACGTCCTTATAAAAAGCCATGTCCTTCTTGGAAAGTTCGGATTTGACCTTGGAAGGAGAAATGGGGGCTGCCGCCGGTTTCTTTTTGACAACGGGGCGGGCCGCTTTAGAAACCGTTTTTTTGACAGCTTTTACGGGTTTCTTGGCTTTTTTCTTGTTCGGCATAAATACTCCTCCAAAACAAAGGTTATAAGGCGGGCAGATTATACAGAGAGGCTATGGGGCAAGCAAGGAGTTTTACGAGGGAAAATAAGGCTAAAAAGCGGCCGTTTTGCCGGGGTTTAATCAGCAGTTCGGGGGCCTTTACCCGGGGCCGTACTTTATGGGATTAAACCTTTTAATTTCTCCTGAACATCATTCTCAAGATATTCCAGGCTCAGAGGCTTTGTAATGTAATTGTCCGCGCCCAAACGGATTGATTCTTCGATTTTTTCCTGGGTTTCCACGGCCGTGACCATGATCACTTTAATGTGGGGATTTTCCTGCTTAATAATTTTCAACGCCTTCATTCCGTCCATTTCAGGCATTTGAATATCCAAAAGAACGACATGCGGATTAAATTTGCGAACTTTCTCAAGAGCCTGAACTCCGGAATGCGCCGTCTCTACGGCATACTGACGGTCTTCAAAAAAAGATTTAAGAAAATCGCAAATCTCTTCTTCGTCGTCCACAACAAGCAATCTTTTAATCATGTTCAATTCCTTCCTCGCACCGTTTCCGGGGCTTCTGATTCAGACTTTGTTTCAACCACAACTCGTTCGATTTCGCGGTGCATCGGCAGCTGAATTTGGAATTTCACGCCTTCGCCCATTTGACTCTCAGCGCGTATACTTCCGCCGTAACGATGCACAATTTGTTTTGCCGCGAACAAGCCCAATCCCAGGGCTTCATGGCGCGTCTTAAAAAAAGGATCAAAAATTTGATCAAGCATTTCCGGGCGCACTCCCGGGCCGCTGTCTGTAACCCAAATTTCAACGGCGTCGGCATTACGTGTGCGGTGCAGTTCTATTTTAACCCATCCATGCGATCCGAGCATCTCAATTCCGTTTAAAATAAAATTTGAAAATATTTCATAGAGATCGCCGGGATTCGCATAAAACATCAGGTTTTCTTCGGCTTCAACCGTCACTTCGATCTGCTTGAGCAATGCTTGATAACGTAAAAGGTCCGCGGTTTCAACGGCAATTTTTTTCAGGTCCATTTCACGCGCCGGCGCCTGGGAGTCCCGAACCGAAGTCAGCACCTTTCGTATAATATCGGCCGCCCGCTTGGATTGCTGAATCATGACTGTCAAAGCCTCTTCAACGCGTTTGTCCCAGTCTAACTCTCCTTTTTTGAAAAGTAAAACCTGGGCCTTGCCTGAAATAATCGCAAGCGGGTTATGAATTTCATGCGCGAGGCCTTCAGCAAGCTGGGAAACCGCTTTGAGTTTCGATACCTGAAAGCGCTGAGAGTGCTCTCCCTGAAGTTCATCATTGCGCGCGATTAAAATCTCGACTTCGATCGCGTTTTTCAGACAAATCGCGGTTTTTTTTGCAAAACGCAGAAAAAATTCAAAATCCGCTTTTTCAAATACCCGGTCGGGCGATTCGGAACCAAATGCCATGAACCCCAGAAGATCGCCTTTGAAAAAAAACGGCAAAACCCAGCCCGCCCTGACCAAATTAAAATCATTTTCTAGATTGTTGGCGTCCTGCCAGCTTACGGATTTCACCAGAATATTCCGGGTCAGTGTATGTTCTCCGGTTTGACGCAGAATATCCAAGAGTAAACTGTGATTTGAAAGCCGGATGCGGCGAAGCTCCGAAGCCGGCCAACCATGCGCGGAAACAGCTTCAAAGGCGTCTTCTTCGCGGCGAAAAATAAATAAGGCTGTTGTTTTAAGATGAAACGCTTCGGCGAAAGAATTGACGATCAGATTGGCGGCTTCACGCAGCTGCAAAATCGATTGGAGCTCTTCCACCAAATCCAAAAGCGTGATATGGGCGTAACATTCGCGGCGCAGCATATAATCGCGTAAGACGCGTTTTGCAGCCCGGTCAGTCGGCTTCACGACAAGCGCGCCTGCAGCGGCGATAATGCCGAGCAATGCATAAATTGAATAACGCGAGCCGGCCGGAAATAAAATCAATTTCAACTCCGCGAGCCCATGCAAAGCCAGAACACTCAAAATAAAAAATGCCGCGCCGACCATTACTTTCCGGATCAAAACAGCTTGAAGAGTTTGAAGATGAAATGACATTACCGGGATTCTCCCGCGCCGGGTTTTTGATCAAGCCCCGCGATCGCATTTGTACAGCGGGTGCAAATCTCGGGATGTTCAGGATTTTCGCCCAATTCATCGTGATACGTCCAGCACCGGACGCATTTCTTTCCACCCGCATGCGCCACGGAAACAACCAAGTCCGTTTCACGCCCGAAACATTTCCAATTTATCTTGGCCGCAACTTCGCCCTCTCCCGAGCTTGAAACAACTTCCACGCGCGAAACAACCAGCACACGCGGCAGTTCCTTGACATGTTTTTTCATAAGCGCCTGAATTTCTTTGTCAGATGAAAAGAGCCTAATTTGCGCTTCCAAATTGGCGGAAATCGCTTTGAGTTCGCGCTGCGCTTCCAAAAAGGGCGCGACCGCATCGCGCAGCTCACGAATAAAATCCCAATCTTCTACCGCTGGTTTTGCGACGCCTTTCTTCTCCTGCGGTTGCGCTGAGCTTCGCGGTTGTGCTTCGGTCACAGAGCTTGAATAGGATTGCGGCCAGCTGCTTTCGTGAACCGACAGAACGTCATCCACCGGAAGCACGCGCCAGGCTTCATCCGCCGTAAAAACAAGAATCGGGGCAATCAGTTTGACGAGCGTACCATAAATTTCGCGCAAGGCTGTTTGCGCGGAACGCCGAACCCAGGCATCGGCAGAATGCACATACAGTGTGTCTTTGATGATATCGAGGTAATAGGCGCTCAAATCAGTCACGCAAAAGTGATAAATTTCGCGATAAACCTGATTAAAACTAAAACTGGAATAACTTTCCGTAATCCTTCCCGCGAGCTCGCGCACGCGCCCTACCGCCCAGCGATCAAGCGGATGCATTTCTTCATCGGGCACGGTGTGTTCCGCGGCTTTAAAGTCGTAAAGGTTAGCGAGCATATAGCGCAGCGTATTTCGTATTTTTCGATACGCGTCCGCGAGCTGTTTCAGCATTTCATAAGAAAGCCGCACATCAAATTGATAATCACATGAGGACACCCACAGACGTAAAATGTCAGCGCCATATTCTTGAATGACTTTTTGAGGCAGCACCACGTTGCCGGCTGACTTAGACATTTTTTTGCCCGCGCCGTCCATGACGAATCCATGGGTTAATACGCCTTTAAACGGAGCTTCTCCGGAAAGCCCCATCGCGACAGTCAGTGAGCTTTGAAACCACCCGCGATGCTGATCCGAACCTTCAAGATAGAGGTCAGCGGGATAATGCAATTCGGGATCTTCGCGCAGAACCGCGTGATGGCTGGAACCTGAATCAAACCAGACATCGAGAATATCCTTTTCAAGCCGCAGATTTTTGGAACCGCAGGAAGCGCAGGCCGCCCCTGTACCCAAAAAATGCGCGGCGGGTTCAACCGGTTGCGCCCCCGGCGCAGAGGAAACATAAGGCTGGAACCAGGCATCCGCGCCATTTTCTTTAAATGCCGCAAGCACGCGTTTTTTAAAACCCGCGTTCATATACGGCGCTCCGCAATCTTCACACAGCGCGAGCGGAACAGGAACACCCCAAAGCCGCTGACGCGACAAACACCATTCGGGCCGGGTTTCGAGCATGCCCCCGATGCGGTTCACTCCCCAATCCGGGGTAAATTTTATTTCGCCGTAAACGGCATGCAGCATTTTTTTGCGCAGATCATCGTGGTCAATTTTCATAAACCATTGCGGCGTCGCGCGCACAATCACGGGGGTTTTGGAACGCCAACAATAAGGATAGGAATGCTCGTGATTTTCAACCGCGAGCAGCAAGTCATATTTCTTTAAATATTCGATGATGATGTCATTGGCCTGAAAAACATTGATTCCCTCCACCTGCAATTCGGGCCCAAAGTTATCAGTAAAACGCCCGCGATGATCCACAGGCGAAAGTATTTCCAAGTTGTTTTTTAAATGCCCGTAAACATAATCTTCTTCTCCGTGCCCCGGCGCGATATGAACAATTCCGGTTCCTTCCGCATCAGATACATAATCCGCGAGAATGACCTTGCCTTTGCGATCGAGAAACGGATGACCATAATGGGGGAAAAGTTTTTGCAGCGCTTCGCCTTTTAACGTTCTGAGGCATTGAAACTCGGACCAACCCAGCTTTGTTTTCAAGCGTTCTTCCAGGCTTTTCGCGAAAATATAAATTTCGCGGTTGGGGAACACATAAACTCCGTAATCCATTTCGGGGTTGACCGCGATCCCCACATTGGCCGGCAGCGTCCACGGTGTCGTCGTCCAAATCAGCAGTGAACATTTTGGCTCCGGGCTTCGCTCAACCGCCATTTTAAAACCTGACTCTTCTAGATACTTGAGCTGCTTGGCGTCAAGTTCGCGTATCGGGAATTTCACGAAAATAGCTTTGGAAACCTTGTCCTGATATTCCAGTTCCGCTTCCGCCAGCGCTGTTTCGCAGCCGGTCGACCAGTAAACCGGTTTTTCCCCGCGAAAAATATATTCCTTTTCATAAAGCGTCAAGAAAGCTTCGGCGATTTTGGTCTGGTAATCAAAATTCATCGTTAAATAAGGGTGCGCCCAATCGCCGAAAATTCCGAGCCTTTTAAACTCTTCTTTTTGAATCGCGACGTATTTTTCGGCGTATTTACGGGCCTGCTTGCGAAACTCGACCACATTGACTTCATCCTTGCTTTTACCGAGTTCTTTCAAGCATTGCATTTCAATCGGCAGTCCGTGGCAGTCCCAGCCCGGCACGTATTTAGCATCAAATCCCCGCATGGTTTCAAACTTAACGATAATGTCTTTGAGAGTTTTATTGAGTGCGTGGCCGATATGGATCTGGCCGTTGGCATAAGGCGGGCCGTCATGCAAAACATACTTAGGTTGGCCGGCGGATTTCGCGCGGATACGCTGATAGAGGCCTTCTTTTTCCCATGCCTCAAGCATGCCCGGCTCGCGAGTCGCAAGGCTGGCCTTCATCGCGAACGGCGTATCGGGCAGATTCAACGTATCCTTATACCCTTTTTTTTCAATGCTCATACTTGGACATCTTTCAAAAATTTTCGAATCAGTTGATCCAATTTCGGCCCTGCGGCATTCGCGACACGGATAATTTCGCGAATATCCACCGCTTTCAAATGATCCGGATCGCAAACGTCCGTAACCACACTCAAACCGAGAACTTTCATGCCGGCATGCACCGCCGCGATCACTTCCGGCACCGTGGACATACCCACGAGATCAGCGCCCCAACTTCTTATCATACGATATTCCGCCCGAGTTTCAAGGTTGGGCCCCGCCAGTGCGAGATAAACGCCTTCATGCAATGTTAATTTTAAACTTTTGGCCGCGGCTTTGGCGGTTTTTAAAAACTCTGTTGAATAAGGTTCCGACATATCCGGAAAACGCGGCCCTATACGCTCATCATTGGACCCCGTCAAAGGATTGTTCTTTAAAAAATCAATATGGTTGTGAATCGCGACAATATCGCCCTGTTTGTAGGACGGGTTGAGGCCGCCTGAGGCATTCGTCACAATCAAATTTTTTGCGCCGAGAAACCGGCAGACTCGCACAGGAAAAACGACTTCGGCCGCGGAATAACCTTCATAAAGATGAAAGCGGCCTTCCAGCATCGCCACGCGACGGCCTTCCAGCATGCCGAGAATCAACCGGCCGCGATGCGACTCAACGGTGGTGGCCGGAAAATGCGGCAATTTATGGTATTCAAATGCCGCTTCAATCTTGACTTGGTTTGCCAAGCTGCCCAAACCCGTTCCGAGCACACAGCAAAACTCAGGATTGAAATCTGATTTGCGGCGGATAAAACGCACACAGGCGTCAATTTGCGCGAGCGTGGAATTTTTAGTTTTTTTTACCGGTTTCGCGGGCATAAAGAGGAGTTTTTTTTCAGGTTCCGAAATACTGCGAACCCATCGCCAAGAGGCGAAGCAGAATATTTTTGATTACATGTAAAACAATCACAGCCACAAGCGGAGTAAAATCAAGAGTGCCGACTGTCAACGGCAAACGGCGAAAAGGTTTTAAAACCGGGTCC
>JAYSWD010000157.1:0-10529 GCA_043718225.1 Candidatus Omnitrophota bacterium | reverse complement strand
TCGCTAGGTCAACATAGGTTTCACTATGCCTCTCCCGCGCTCGCTTGCGCAAGCCTTGCAGCCAATCAATTTTGAGCGAATTGATTAATACACAACTTCTTACAAGCAAACATCTTAGGAAAGCAAGCCTCTCAAACCATGCTTTCCAAAAGAGAGCCAAGTATAGCCATAGGGGCATAGCTTGTCAATTGCACTAGATATAGTGGATTCTTTTTAAATTCGCACTATTCGAAAGACATGAAATTCACTAGAAAAGATCCCGATTAAAACCAAACTCTTGGTCTGCTCAGACAGCCGCGTCCATTGGCGCGGAACTCGCGAACCCAAGAGTTTTGTTTTAACACACAGCGCAAATTTTTGAAACTGCTCAAAAAGGATTGGCTGCGAGGCGCGAACTAGCGCCCGACGAGACGTATCAGGGGCAATACGTCGCAGGAGGAAGCGACGTTCGGAACGTAGCAGACGGACTTTTTCAGCAGTTTTACCCGCGAGGATGGAACTGGGCGTGGACTTTGCGCAATCGATCACGAGAAACATGCGTATAAATTTGGGTTGTCGAAATATCCGAATGTCCCAACAACTCCTGAACAACACGCAAATCGGCGCCGTTTTCCAGCAAATGCGTCGCGAACGAGTGGCGAAAAGTATGCGGTGTAATCAGTTTTGAGATTCCCGCGGCAAGCGCGTATTTTTTTACAATTTTCCAAACGAATTGGCGCGAAATCGGCATGCCTCGTGGATTTAGAAAAAAATTAGGACAAGTAGTTTTGGGAAGTTTGCCGCCATAAAGCTCTGCTCGCATCAGCAAATACGCCTGTGCAAATTGAACCGCCGTTTTTCCGAGCGGCACCAACCGCTCCTTACTTCCCTTTCCGCGGCATTTAATAAACGACTCACTTAAAAAAACATTGTCCTTCAAGAGACCGGTCACTTCTGACACGCGTGCGCCGGCGGCGTAAAGAATTTCGAGAATTGCGCGGTCCCGCAGTCCGCGCGGCGTGCGCGTCCGCGGTTGTTTCAATATTTCTTCCATTTCCGACTGCGTTAAAAATTGCGGCAGCTTTTTCCATGTCTTGGGAGACTCCAGCACGCTAGTCACATCTTCCGTCAAATAACGTTCTTTCGTGAGAAAGCGGTGAAAAAGTTTAATACTCACCAACGCCCGCGCGCGCGAGGTCGCTTCCAACCCGCGTTTATCTTCATCCGCAAGAAAGTGGATAATATGCGCGCGATCCACTTTGGACCAATCGCGGACTTTCTGCGCGACGAGACTTTGATGATAATGAATAAGGTCGCTGCGATAGGCATCAATGGAATTACGCGCGAGACCTTTTTCTACGGAAAGATAATCCGCGAATTGATTAAGCAGTAAATTGACTTCGCCTGTTTTGGGAATGGCCGTAATCATATATCTCTGATTATCGGCAGACTAGCGGTTGTGGTTAATCGCTCATGACTCTGAGGAAGTGTCCGAGTAAAAGACCTAGATAAGTACCGACAAGATTGCCAAAAATGCCCATCAGCACCGCGACTGACACTAGCGATTTGTCATAGAGCGCGGCAAGCACCGGTGCAGAAACCACTCCGCCCACAGCGGCCTGGCTTGCCACCGCGATAACACTTAACCGTACGCGGAAAAATTTGGCATAAGCCGCCATCATTCCGCCATGCAGAAAAAGCCAAACCACGCCAGCCGCGATAATAATGAGATCCTGTGCCTTAGGCATAAAATCAGCTTGTGCCCGCATCGTCATCAAAACAAAATAAAGCAGCCATGAGCCTGAGTGATCCGCAAAACGGCTTTGAGTCAGCTTATGCCAACCTGACGCCGCGGCCGTAAGCGCAAGCAACGAAGCAGCAAGCAAAATCCAAGCCTTTTTAGGAAAAGATTCAGTCGCGGGCAGCAAAGAACCAATAAAGGAAGCGATCACCACGAGCAACACCGCCAAAAGCATCCAAACCATATCGCGTTTTGAAAAAAAAGCATGCTGTGTTTGAATCGCTTCTTTTTCCGCAATTTCCGCGACACTGCCCGCCCAACGGTTAAAATGATGCTGCCAGCGATAAATTAGAATCAGCAAAACCATCCAGCCATAAGAAAGAAAAGCATCCGTAATAACCATCACAGAAAACTGACTTTCTGACAAACCGACAATTTCCTTTACCGCGAGCATGTTCACGGTTCCCCCGGTCCATGTCGCGCCTAACGCGGCAAAAGCTTTCCAAGCATCCGCAGCGAGAGCGGATTTAAAAATGAAAAAGCAAACCATGCCGGCCAAAAGCATTGAAACGTAAACCGTGATCAGCGTCAAAAAGCTTTGCCGCCCCATTCGCATCAGCTTGGGTAAATTTGCGGGGGCCACCATAAGAATTAAAGCCAACGGCATCAACCATCGAGAAGAAAATTGCGCCAATTCATTGGGAATATGCAACCAGCCCAGCTGGGCAAAAACGCCGGGCAAAAAATACATCCAGAAAATCGCGGGCAAAACGGAAAAAAATCTGGCGGTCTTAGGATAAGTTGAAAGCGCTACAAGCAAAGCTTCTAGCGCGAGAATGAATAGAACCGCAGTGAGAATGGGAATCATTTCGGTTCGACACCGATACCGGATTTGATATTTCGCAAGTCATAAATTCCGCCGGCGCCGATTGAAAAACCGCGCGTGATTTGTTCTTTCAGAAAATAAGGCGAATCCAGGTCGATAAAATCAAATCCGCCAACCCCGGCCGCGAAATGCGCCGCGGCGGTTGTCGCAAGCGGTGATTCCATCATCACGCCCATCATCAGTTTTAAGCCCGCTTCTTTCGCGATTTGGGCAGCTTGCCTGCTCCCCAGAATTCCGAATTTTACAAATTTAATATTGATAGCGCCTTTAAAACCCATGCGCACTAATTGACGCACATCATCAGGAGAAGAAACGCTTTCATCCGCGCAAATCATAATTTTCGTTTTGCGGCTGATCTCAAGCAAACCCTTTAAGTCATTTTTAGGAACCGGCTGTTCGATCAATTCGGGAATGATTTTTAACTTTCCTAAGTCGTCGATGAGCTTCAACATAGTTTTCACCGTAAATCCCTGATTCGCATCCAGGTAAATCCGGCTATAAGGTGAAACCTGCGCCACTGCTTTAATACGTTCCAAATCGATTGCGGGATCTTTGCCGATTTTTATTTTGAGCGTCAGAATCCCCAGCTCGTGAATTTTTTCCGCGGCAAGCCGGGCTTCTTCGGGCGTGCCTACAACAATCGTTAAGTCGGTTTTCAGAACTTCCGGTTTATTTCCGAAACATTTCCAAAAAGGAATTTCGAGTTTGCGTGTCAGCGCGTCGAATACCGCCATTTCGGCCGCTGCCATGGCGCATTTATTTTTTTTAAATAATTTTTCCCATTCGGGATAAAAATCTTCGTAAGCAAAAATGCTTTCACCGCAAATGAAAGCCGCCGCGGCTTTAAGATTGGCAAGCGTTTGCGCGACCGTCTCGCCTGTAATATGCGTCGCAACCGGTGCTTCCCCGTAACCGCGAGTTCCGTCTTCCAATTCAACCGAAAGCAGGACATTTTCGAGCACGGAATGCGCACCCGTCGCGATTTTGAACGGCTGATTGAGTTCAGCGCACCAGATTTTAGCCGAGGCTTTTTTGATTTTCAAGCGGTCCTTACGAGGATGAATCTCCTATGATAATAAGGATTTATCGGCTTTTGAGGGAAAGTTTTTAACTTAAGGCAGAATTAAGAAGCATGTCTTGCAAAGCAAAAATTAAGTCATCAACCGCGAGGATATTAGACCAATTCGACGCGGAACCGGAAGCATCGACCGAGCGTATCCGGTAATATGTCGTTTGATTTTCGGTAGGTATGGCAGGCTCATATTTATTTCCGCCCAAGGTAACCGTTTGAATCACTTCGGAAAAATCTTTCGATGCGGAAGATTGGATTTCGTATTTCATTTTATCTTCTTTTTCCCAAACAAATAATACTTTTTTATGCTCGGCATCACGCTGTAATTGAAAATCCACAACCGGAATTATCACGGTGGCAAATGACGCCTCAATGAGCTGCGCCGCCGGAGCAGCAGCCGGCGCCGCTTGAATAACTCGAGCTCCCCAAGCAATGCCTGCAGATTGGGCGGGCGAATCATAAGCTAATCGGTAATCTCGATTCGCTGCATCGACAAATCTCGGATTTCCCGTAATATTTCCCGTTCCCGGAACAGCGGCTTGAGTTAATGAGTTTGTCACGGATAGCTGAGTAAAACTATCGGTGTATAAATCTCCTTGATTACCAAAAAGAATACTATTTGAGATTGTGGCTATTTGATCCTTGCCCCAGTTTGCAGAATTCACATCGCCCTGAAAACTAACAATACGCCCCGATGAAGAATTATTCGCGGAAAAAGTTGAATGGTCAATGACCACGGTCCGCGCAGATGCTGCTTTGGGTGGAAAAGCCGAACCCGTGGGTGTGCTTAAAATGGCGGCTCCGGAGGGCGCATGATTTCCGGAAAACAAACTGTATTCAATGCGTACGGATGCATTCCCAAAGCGTAAAGCTCCCCCGCCCGAACTGCCGTTGGTCACATTATCGATAAAATCAGCATGACTTATCAAGGTTTTGAGATCATTAATCCAAACTGCACTTGCGCCGCCGTAAACAGAGCCGGCCATCTGATTATTTTTGAAAAGAGTATTTTCAATCACGACTTCGTATTTTTTCCCGTCCGCAGGATCGATCGGCATATCTGCAGGCAAAGCAGGATTATAGTTTGAAATGACAGCCATCACAGCACTCGCCCCGTAGCCCCCCGAGTTCGACTCGAACAAAGCGTGGTTGATTCTGAGAGTTCCGCGTACCATATAAATATTGCTCGCAACTGCACTCATTCCTGCATTCGGCGCATTATTTCTGAAAACCACATTTTCCAACCGAACATGACCGGCTTGATTATTGATAAGTCCGCCGCCGCGTATAACTGAATTGTTTTCAAAAACAACATTCGTCATGCGCAAAGTAGCATTTTCACTCACGTATAAGACACCGCCGCTTTGAGTTTGATAATCAACATTGTCCATCACATAGTTTTTAAAGGTTAGATTTTCGAATTTCACATCGCCTTGAGAGATTCGCGCAAACATAAACGGCCCCGCCGCGCCTTGGCCGTCAAACACCGCACCGCTTCCTTCACCGCGAATGGTGATGCTTTTGTAAATCCCCAATTGCACAGGCTCGCGAAGGACCTCACCTTCTTTGATTAAGATCACATCATTGTCACGCGCCAAAGAGTACACGGTAGCAAAATCTTTAAATAGACTGTTGCTTGAAATTTTAAAGGTCATCACCCCATTTTGTGATTGCCCAATTAAATTGCCAAGACGATCCTTATATATGCGTTCCCCTTGTCCGTTAGTAAAAAGTGTTCCAATCCATTGGTTTTGAGTGTTATAAATGGGCGCTTCCCGACCACCGTCTTTTCGAACAACCATAACAATCCTTCGGCAATTGCAACCGCCAGAAAAATTATAAACCGTATAGTCTCCGTTCGTTTGAAGAATTCCCACCAACTCATTCGATGGATTACTAAAAATAAGCTTTTCTCCGGTCGGGCTCAAAATAAAAAGACTGCTCACAGCACGGAGCTCAGGCGGTAACGAAACAGTAATGGGCTCAGCATGAAAAACCTCATTGGCACCGGTAAGCGGATGCGTGCGCTGAATGTCGAGCAATTGAATCAACTGCAACGGACTGGCTAGTCTGTCTGAAATACTAGTTTGAAAACTAGCCTTGCTTTGCTCAAGCGAAAGCCCCTGCATAATGTCGTATTTTTGTATACGTTCTCGCAAGGATTTAATCACTCCCATAAAACTTGTTTCTTGGATGCCATTTGTAAATCGGTAGCCGTTCTGCGATAAAATTGAATTCGAGTTCACAATCGCATTTAACATTATCTCCAACTGGGTATCATCGGTAACATCGACATGTTCGAATGTCATCTCAGGATCCGTGAGGTGTATGCGTGCGTCCAGCCCACCCGCGTTAACATGAACGGTGAGGTTAGATGTAAATCCGTTTATCGCAATAGAATCAATTGTTTTATCAGCATTGCGATGGATCACGACCGGTGGTATAGCCCCCTGGCTAATCGGGTTGTTAGCAAAATCATTTATCGTATACTGAACAACATAACCGTTTCGTACCAAAAAAACAAAACCCATATCAAGCGGGTTCGCTGAAACTTTCCAGTCCAACCCACTCAATGTGCGCGTTGTCGAATTCCAAGCCGACTTATGCTTTAATATTTCTGAGCTAAAATCGACAAGCGCGTAAACCGCCTCGCGATTGATTCCATCTTTGACTTGCCCAAATGGAACAATTACCTTTTCAAAATGAATGGCTGAGAGCCCGCTACCCGCCGTAAATTCATAATAATACGTTTTGGTGAGATCCTCCCTTACATAAAATCGAAGTTGTGCTTCCGAAGTTTTATTGCCTTGCGAGTCGAGAGTGATCACGCTTTGGGGTCGGTTGAATTCCGCGTCGTACTGAACTTGATAAGTTTGGCCCGACTGCGGATCGCGCCATTCCGTAACAACGCTGATTGTTTTGCCTTGACCATCCACGCCTGTTTGCGTTTTAGTTGCTTGCCATTTGCTTGGGTCTAATCTCAAATTTCTCCATGAGATGACTGTGTCCGCGCTTACCGCACTCATAACTCTTGATGTTTCAAACCATTGCACTTGATCCGAATCAGTAAAGGTACGTTTAATCCGCATGCTTCCGTCGTTTGCAATCACAGCTTGATCTATCGTTTGCTCGCGCGTGAAATGAGTGGAGGCGGGAATGAAAAAACTGGTCGTTAATTTCCCCCCTTTATCATAAACCATAACAGAACGATCCGAACCCAAACCCGAAATCACGTTACTAAAAAAAACCGTACGTCCATCGTCAAGATATTGAATCTCCGTATAGTTCGAAAGTTTTTCACGAACAAGCCTCCCGTTTTTGTCATAGTCCCGATACACCTGACGTGAATCATTCAAAGCGCTTAGAAGAGAAGATCTTTCTTCTAAAATTTTACGACTACCTCCTGCAAGCGGTTGGATATATTGCATCCCCTCAGTCCGTGCAAAAGGCCGGTAAAGAGGATCACCGTTATACGCCATATTCATACGACTTGGGCTGCTTCCGCTTGCCAACTCCCCGAATGAAAAACCACGCATCAAATAATTCGTAAATCCATTCGGACTTGTGTGGCCTAGTAAACCTGGCTCATCCACTGCCGCAAGCGTTGCCGCAGCGCCGCGACGCAGCCGTCGGCCATCGGATGCATACAAATCATTGATAAAACCGGCACCCCACCATTGATGATTCGTCGCCCAGTCTTCCTCCCCCACGAGAGCCCAATGTCCTGATGCCCCCGCCGCAATATTACGATTTAACGTGACGATGGCCTCACGCTGAACTTCCGTAAGTTCTTCCCAAGTCTTTGCCCGATAAGGTTCCGTTTCCTCTAAAAGATTTCTAATTTTTTGATAGGATGCGTAACCTTTTACTGCCGCATCGCCCACAACTGCTTTCCAATCGTCAAACAGCTTCGGATTTTTTATAAAATTATTAATTTGCGTTACCGGATCAGCTGAATTATCAACAGCCAGGGTTGGAAATCGCCCTTTCACTTCTTCCCATATTCGGTAAGCGGTCGAACGATATTCATTATTGATCACACCTTCTGAAAAAAGCTTATCCATCACAAGACGGTTCAAAAGGCGGATGGGATTTTTTTGAGCATCGGTTAGTGCCGAAAAGTTCAGATTGCGAAAACCTGCGGTCGCGAAAACTAATTGCTGAATTTCGCCATTCGCCAAGAAAATGCTTTTTGCGCTTTCAGGCAATGTCGTGATGATTTGGTCGTAAAAATTAGAATATTCACCGGCGCTATTCAGCCGGGCCGTATCATAATTACCGGATTTAATCGGATTGAAAAGAGCGGCTAACGCAGTCCAGTCTTGCGCGGCGACAGCCGTCTGTACGGCGGACAAATTAAGGTTTGGATGCAAACCTTTCATCGCCTCAAAATAAATCGTCAGAAGATCTTTTTTGGTGGATGCCGCGGAGTATCGATCATAAAAATCACTATAGACGGCCTGTCCGGAGTAAAAATCATCTGCTTTAAAAAGATCCAAACGGTAATAATCTGAGGGCTGTCGAAACTGAAGCCAATTTGAGGAGTCAAGATTCCAGGCAATGGCGCCGCGCGCAAAATCATAGTAATCCTGAAATTGAAGCCATTCGTACCAACCGATGCGCAAAAAAGTATTATCTAGACGGCCGTTCTGATTGAGGTCGTATTCCGGATGGGCACTCACATACGAGTTCCAGATGTCAGGTGTCATACCCAGATTCTCTAGCGCGCATTCAGAAAGCGTCGCGCTACATACGGCGTCGCCGGGTTTTGAAAAATAACCTGAAAGAAATGCCATCTCAGCTGCTTTTTTAAAATAGGGATCAATGGAACTGTAGGCGCCGCGATAATCAAAAAAAGCTTTCAAATTACTCACGTTTGAAATCCAATTCGGATCTTGAAAATGGTAGGTTTGCTCCGCAAAAATGGAGTCATCAATCATGCGGCGGGTTGTTCGCACATCCTGCGCATCAAGCCTAGTTGTCGAAAAACTAACATCGCCCAATTGCCGTGAAATGGGCCGGCCCGCGTCATCTTGAAAAACAAATGAATTGTTAAAATCAAATTTATCCTGCAAACCTTTCGCTAATGAATACTCCCAAGAAGTGGTCGAGCCCAAACTATTCTCCACGGGTCCAACCACAGGAAAACGATAAGCTGAAACAACAGACATAATTCGGTCGCTGATCCCTTTTGCCTGCATATGCGCCACAATCGGGCGGATCACTTTCTGCTGAAAGTCATCGTGTCCCATCACGGTTCGTTCCAGAATCGAGATACCTTCAAGAAAAACAAGATTTTCAATCGGAATGCCGCGCCGCATGCCATAATAAATTCCAAGCGGAACTTCTATTTTTCCATTCGCAAGTTTGATTAAATTCCAGTCAATAACTGTAAAAACTCCATCACCATCTAAATCCTGCCAATTCAACGCCGGACCATTTTCCCCATTGAGGTATTTTCGCAAATCATTTTCTGTAAAAGCATTCAGTTTCCCGTTGGCTAACGCCGCATCCTCAACCGCCTCCCCAATATCAACAAATCCGAGATCATTCATGTTCATCAAAACTAAAATATTGGCGGCCGTTAAACCTTGATACGCTTGAGTGTAATTTGCGGAAATATTCATTTCGTAAATATGACTTTGTTCACCCCTCGAATTGACCGGACGCACTTGATACTGATAAGCGTGGCTGGTGTCAATTGTGGAATCAATAAAACGCATTGCCCCCGGCAAGGCTTCGCCTATTTTTTGCCATGTGCTTGTTCCGAATATACGGCGGTAAATATTGTGCTGAAGAGCTCCATTATAAACCCAATCCAAAATATTCGAATCGACTCCTCCCTCTTGCGCATTTTTTGGAACGGCGAATATCGAAACCGGTAACACCGCGAGCTTAGTAAAAGTAAATTTTTGTTCGGAATTCAAACTCATTTTGTAAACATTTCCATCGAGAGCAAAGGTGTCTTCCTTCGGAAAATCAAGTGTCACAAGAACATGGGGATAAGATCCATTGGGGTCAATCACACGGTCGGTAATAGAGATACCTACCGATTTGTATATCGGGTTGGCAATAACGCGATATTCATTTGCGGGCGCATTGGGATTCATCGGCGGCCAATCCTCCATGGCAAAGCCCATTTCCCAATTATATTTTTTAGCATCCGGAAAAGTGCTGATAACCACTGCATACTGATAACGAATGTCATTGGATTCACCCCCGTTTAAAATGTCAGGCTCACCCACGACAAAGTACCTGTCAAACAAATACCGCCCATCCGGGGCGGGGCTCCAACGAGTCTTTTGCGAAGTCCAATAAACAAAATTACCGGATGCATCTTTTTTTGAAAGTACTGTCACGCCGGCATTACGACCGCTAAAATTTGGAATTGTGAAGTAATCATAAAACTGTGTTCTGGCCGCAGCTAATTCGACTAGCTTATTCCAATCGCGAACCGCAATTTGATTCAAAAGCAATGCTGATGTTCCCAAAACTACATACAGTTCGCGAACATCGCCTGTCTCAGAATCATAAACCGTGCCCGTGGCCTGCGCGATTGATTCTCCGGGAATGCTTTGTGATTCAATGTACATGACTTTTATTACAGCACCCCCCTCGTTATAAATTCGATCTTCGCGGCTATCCATCGTAATGGGCTGAAACCAGGATTTTTGATAATTTGTAATTGTACTATGGCTCAAAACGCTCTTAATG
The DNA here is from genome assembly GCA_043718225.1 of Candidatus Omnitrophota bacterium. Classification (GTDB taxonomy): domain Bacteria; phylum Omnitrophota; class Omnitrophia; order Omnitrophales; family Aquincolibacteriaceae; genus Multiplicimicrobium. Next base: position 137 of record JAYSWD010000157.1, on the reverse strand, counting down.
CGATTAACCGCGTTAACTGTTTCATATTCCGTGGTTGCAGTACTTTCATAAATCTCCCCTTGCGGACTTTCTTGGCGCGAAAAAATTGATGAAAATTGGTTGTCCACATATGCGTAAACAGAATGATGCAAACTTTG
>JAYSWD010000156.1:0-10538 GCA_043718225.1 Candidatus Omnitrophota bacterium | reverse complement strand
TCTGCTCTTCCTTAAACCGTTGCTTTCCCATTTCGAACCTCCTTTTGACCCAGGAGATTCTACTTATTTTCTGTATGATTTATAGGGGGGAGCGCCCTCTCGATACCGATACCCTCTTGAGTTTTACTTAGTGTTTTCTTCTATCAATTTCTTTAACCGATCTACCATTTGATCCAATGACCCCACAACAAGCTCTTGCCCACTCAGATTATTAATGAAGCTTCCTCCGCTTTTTCCGCCATGCTCAAAAAAAGCGGCGACTTTACGTCGCTTTCCGGATTGTTTCTCGTAAAAGGCTCCCTCTACTTCCACAGTAGGTGAAAAAAGAAAGGGACCTATTAGACCATGTTTCTGCCTATCAATATCGCTACCAACTTCTAGTTTGGTAATATATGCTTCTAAGACAATTTCTGGTATATTTGAATGATTTGCTGCACTAACCGAAAGAAACCCTGACTTTGTAAGCATTTTTATCAGGCTTTCTTGAAAATACTTAGAATAATAGTGGGACTCACCACGCGAAAGAGCCCCTTGTGTCAACCGAACTTCAGGAAGAGCAACGGCAATTGGTCTTTGCTTATTAAAATTAAAATTGGGCTCTTTAAAAAAGTATTCTGCTCCCGCCTTTCTTTCTTTGACATTATCACCGACGTCGCTCATGGTGATAGAATTTTTATAAGACGGAGTAATGCAGCCCAATAAAATCAAGGGGAAGAAAAATGGTAAAATAAATCGCGAAATATTAAAAATCATGCGGCTCGCTCTATATCGCTAAGCAATTGATTCATCGTTTTCCTAAGAGCAATACCAAGAACCTCATCCATCGATCCGACGGGCGTTGATACTCCGAACCCCTTTGATTTCTTTTCCCCTTCTTTGCCAGTGCCTTCAATAACTCCATCGCGCAGCGTCATTTGATTCTTCTTCAAAACAAAATTAAATCGCACACCGGAGAAAGCTGTCGTCATCACCATAAAAGCTAAAATTTCCGAGTATAAAATCCTTAAATCAACATCCAACGTATAATCACTAGCGAATGCCGGTGAGCTAGTAATAATCACATCTTTAAACATCCCTGATTGATTTAACTCTTTTTCCAACGCGATTTCAAATTCAGCGGCCATATCCCGCTGAAACGCCGAATCAATTAGCATCGCTTTTTTACCTGCTATATCCGTACCAACATATTTAAACCGCGTATCCTGCACGGGTCTTAATAAAAGGCGCGTTTGAACTGGCTTTGACGTTCTAAATCCTGTCGTTTCATATTTCAAATGCTCGGTTGCACCCCGATATAATCCTCCGTATTCTTGATGGACGCATCCTGCAAAAATAAAAACGACTAAAAGCATGCCGCTGACTTTTCGCGGAAAATAATTCACTTATCCTTTTTTATTTTTACTAATTAAAAAGATTTTGATTCAATGATATAAGCCGTGGCGCGACCGAGACAAACTTTGCCATCTTCGATACAAATTTTGGGCATGCCTTGTTTTGATTCTTGGAGAGCTTGGATCAATGCACGATGCTCATTAATTTTATAATCGTTATTGCGAACTGCTTCATGCCTTTTTAGAAACGGTTGAATATAATCAATGGCAGAATCATAATCACCAACCAGATCATACAATTCGATGAAATTAATCATTACACCGGTTGAGTGAAAAGCAATGTCCTTTGGCGGCAACCATTGCGCATGCTTTTGCTTCATCCATTTAATCCAATCATAAATCGGTTGCTTATCGCCTGTTTTCTGCCATTCGATCAGAGCCTCGACTTTTCTTTTTTGATCAATAGCTAAATCATTATTAGGTTTAATCCGCATATACTCAGACCATGTCGCAAACGCCGCAGTGTAGTTTTCTAAGAAAACATTTGCATGCGCAACATAAATTAACGCAAATGTTTTATCTTGCTCCGTAGTGAGATTATTAGTGGCTGTCGCCTTTTCGTATAACTGTATCGCTTCCGACAAGTTAAGTTCTCGTTCAAGTAAAACGCCCTTATCAATAAAAGTCTGCCGCAAAAACATCTTCCGATATTGCTCATCTTTCGCACGACTTTCGGGCGTTCCAGTTGCACGACGAACCTCTCGCTTTTGAAAAAAACCAGCTTCCGACATAGACGAAAAGCTTAAGACGAGGACAGCTAAAACAACTAAACTTCTCATGGCGCACCCACTGGTTTTCCATAAGGATAATATTTATAACTTTTATCTAATTGCAGGGATAAAAACTCCCGATTTTCAAACAAGAACCGCTCTGCATCTGCGTCTGACTTATTTGCCAGTGTCATTCGAGTTATAAAATCGTTTACAAGCGCGTCATAATCCATCTGCGCCTGGGAGTTGACACCAAACTCTTTTAGATACTGCGCGTCACAATTCCCCGGAACATTATCATTGCAACGCGTATTTCGAAAGTAAATATAATGGTCAGCCTGAGCAAGAATTTCTTTTGTCCCGGGATCAATCTTGCTCATTACCTCGATATTAATAAGTGAGTCATTTGAAGTTGCAAAACTCCCGATATGATCTCTGTAGCCCCCCACTCTAAGTGTATTTAAAATGTCCATATCGCCATAGACATTAATAAAAGCAGTTCCTGCGGTTTGGGTTGAAGCTAATCCTAAATAATTAAACTCCCGGATCTTGGCTTGAACTCCTGTTTCATCAAGAGCAAGCCTCACGGCATTCTCCATTTGATTCCAAACTAAATCAGTCAAAATAGCTCCGGGCACAAAAATTAGGTTGAGTTTATCGACAAATGCATTGATTGCTCGCTTTGCCAAATCTCCCACTAGCGGTATCCAGCCTACTAAAAACCCTAAAATTTTACTCACAGGATAAAGCGCATTCCGTTGCGCATATTCTAACGCATTGCCGAGCAATTCCAATGTCTCTCTTACCTCAGTAATGTCTGATGTTGCAGCACCTGTGCCCACAATGCCCGCCAAAGGAATCTTAGTTCTGCCGATCGCTTCAAGTAATGGCGCCAGGCCGCCTGAGTATCCTACTCCAACTAATGGACGTGTCGTTGCATCCTCTCCATTCTGCTTGCGTTCAGCATAAAAATCCCGTATGGAATCCTCAATGTCATTGACAACCAACGCCCTCATCCCGGGAACCTGTGCTTCCGCCGCCCACCACAACACATCTTTAGTTCGATTCAAAATATTTCCAAAAATCTGAAACAACAAGGAACTTCCATAAGTTGATGGCGTAAGAATTTCTTCATCTTGAACTTGCTGTCCGCTCGCCGTCACCAAGTCTTCCTCAGCAGCGCGGTAATAAGCCGGAACAATATCTCCACCGGTAAAAAAATTGAACAGATTTTTCTCTTCATTATTTAATCCATTCGAAAGTAAATAAAATGGCTTTGTGCTAGTTGTTGTAGTCTGTGTTGTGACAGTTGGGGTTGAATAATTTTGAGTTACTTGATTGAGTTGACCATTGCTCCCAAACTTAAAGCTCATCCCCATTTGAACAAGATTAAGAACAAAATTACCCCAATTAAAACCGCCTGCGTTTGAGGGGACTGGCGGTGATTGATTATCTTGTGGAAATGTTATATCAATTGTTCCCGCGCCGCCTTCCGGGCTAAATGTAGCGATTTCATCCGCGCCATAAGTAATTTTGCCGCCTTTCAATCCTCCGCCCTCAACCGTCCCTGCAAAGGCATACCCACCCAACAAATTGGCGGCAATACTTCCCGTAATCAAACCAAACACGCCTTTCGCATTCAACCCAAACTGTCCGGCCTGCGTAACTCCGCCTTCAGTTTTCCCAATCAATTGATTTGCCAGATTGAAAAATAATGATGTTCCGTTCCCAACTTGATACTCTTTTGCCGACTGTCCGTCAAAGGTTGTACCTGTGCCGGCACCGGATAGAATATTTTCAATACCGCCTTGTTCATAAATTTTTTCTTGCGTGGCACGGCTAAATATCGACGTTGCCCAATCTCCAAACGCTCCGGCAACTCCTTTCTCTTGAATTTTGTCGTTTATTCTCGTAAACAAGGCTTGAACAGCTCCCGCCGCCGAGCTAAGAACATTGAAAGGATTAAGCAAAAGATTTCTGATTAAATTAGCCGTATTTTTTAAAAGATCCGGATTACCCAAAAGCTGACTAATCGCACCTGTAATCGCGCCCGACGTAAAACTGTTTCCCCCTCCTAACAAGTTGGCTCCCATGCTGACGCTTACAGAGCTGCCGCCCGTAAACAAGTTCTGCGTCAAAGTCGAAAGCCAACTTCCCGATTCTCGAGGATTAAAAATCGTGCCGATTGAGCCAACTCCCGCTTGTGCAAACAAACCCAATCCCTGTGTCAGGCCTGAATTCAATCCAATCCGACTACCAAGCACATCCAAACCACTGCGAGAGAGTTCTCCCGTTAAGGTTTTTGTGAGTCCCTTGATTGTGTCGCCCGTTACATTGCCTCCGGATAAAACTTTGGACACAGATTGCAAAATATTGGCCACATTTGAACTTAAACCAAATGACTGCGAGACCACCGGAATTGCCTTATGCTGCAAGCTTGAAACTCCTCCTAATACAAATCCATCCATAAATGTGCGGCCGCTGTCAAATGCGCTTGAAACCTGGAACACTTCCGTAACTCCCGCTACTTCACGACTAACTGTTACGCTTCCGCCTGAGTTCAATGCCCCTATAAATGCTCCGTTTGCGAAGGCCCCGGCTAGCTTAGCTATTTCGGGATTTACGCCTAAGATTGTTAAACCTTTGGTTGTTCCATAATCCACTGCGAGTCCTAGCACTGAATCCGCAACCACCTTCTGTAAAAGAGAACCGCCGTGAACGAAGTTCTGTAAGCTTTTAAACCCTTGCGTCGCGACTTTCATAACAGAAGAACCGAAAGATTGAATCGCGGTAATTCCACGGCCAATCAGATTAACAGTACCGGCGAAAAAGTTTCCGACCGACGTTGGAAATACACTTCCAATAAAATTGCCAATTGAACTTCCGAAGGTCTGCAAGCCACTGATTATCGGCGATACAAAAGTCTTAATACTGCTCACTACATTTGACGCGACTTGGGTGACGGCACTCGCGAAGCCGCTTAAAACCGTGCCAATGCCGAGAGTCACTACCCCCACGATTGCGCTGAATGCAAAACCTTTCAGAAAATTCGTGAAGAAATTTCCGCTGCTCGCGGTAAATGCCTGCACAGCTCCCGAAATTGCCGCCACCACAATGATGGCAATCAACGCTGATACCCCGCAATCAGCGCCCTTAATAAGTTTAGAAAGGGCGCGGTCAAGAACACGCTCCGGTTGAACATGAACTTGTTCGGGCATAAGCACTACGCCCATTTTTTCTGAGGATCCGGAAGGGTTGACAAGCGGGTTAAGCCATAGTTCTTCGAACTGTTGGCGGGAAACTTCGATCACTTCACCCGGCGTAGTTGTCCCGGGCACTTGTTCTGAACCCATCGCGCTTTCGATGTAACTTACCTTGTCATTCGTTACGCTTATCAAAGTCACGTAGTGATTACCTTTAATATGGACAACCGTTTTAAGATTAGGGTTAGCGGCATAGATCTGTTTTAATTCGTTGAAAGTTAGTTTGACCGCATTGGGAGCAGCGCCCATAACTTTTGCGGTGCGTTCCAATGCGAAAATTGAAATCTCTAAATTACCTTCAGAATAGGAATTAATCGTGCCGGTTAAAATATCAATCAGAAGCGCTTTGACCGCGATATGGCGAGTCGAAACATTCATAGCATTTTGCGCAAGCAATGCCTGCAAAGGCAGAAAAGCAGAATAGCCGAAGTGCAGGTTTTGGCCGTCAAGAAATTGCATGCTTTTTGAAATCTGAGTGGAATCGAGCGCCACCAATTCATCTCCCAAAAGTCCGAGACTTGCAGCCTGGCTTACGCGTACTTCCGCTGCGGCAGCTATATATTGGTCAAGAAAGATTCGCACATCGGATTTAATCAACGCAATTTCAGCGAGACGCTGAGAACGTTCCGGCAAAGCTGAGAGCTCGGTTTTTAATAGTTCTGTGTTGATGCGATTCTGTGAATCGGCGATTGCGGCATTAAGCCAGCGATTCATCTCAACCGTTGAAGGATCGCGGCCAAGCAGCAAGCGGTAATACTGCATGAGCACCGGAGCGATTTCATTCTGAACAATGGAGCGCAATATTTCGGCTTTCTTTTCCTGAATTTTAGCGATCGCGGCAACTTGATCCTGGTTGATTTGCGCATAAGCATTATTAACCACTTCAAGATTAAGATTAGAAAGCGCGAGCGCGGCGTCTTCTTCAACCTGGCGCTGTGCCAAATTAATATTATTGATCGCCTCACCATATCCGGGATTTTCTCTTTGCTCGCAGCATTCACTGCAGCCGCATTTATGACACTGTTGAATATAACGCTGGGATTCAACCTGTGAACGAGAACTTGCCAATGAAACATAGGCAGCATTCAATTCATTTTGAATTTCCTGAACGCCGGCGGCGCGGTTGCTCGCGATTTGGAGCAGGGCTTTGGTTTTAAGCTGTACGATAGGAAGTTCTGATTGCCGGATTTGCGCGTCTAAATCCCGGCGCGCTTCCAAATACTTTGTCGCAGTGAGTTCACCCTGCGTGTTATAAAAATAATCGATCAGGTGATTTCCTGAACGATCGAGGATGCTTTGCAGTTTGCCGCCTTCGAAAACGTTTTGAGACCCATCTCCCTTGCGAACGCCCAAGATAACACCGTTCGCATCAAAGACAGACGCAATGTCGGTTTCCGCGCTCGGTTTGTTTTTCTCAAAATTGGATTTAATGGTTTGCCAAACATCCAGCTCATTGATATCAAATCCCAAATGTAAGGTTTGGCTTAATACTAATGAATCTAAGCCGCCGGCATTTGTCGCGCTCCAGGAATGCGCGGACCCCACATTGCGAAAACCATAAGTTGCTGTCGAACCTGACCCGCCTGTTTGATAACAACCGGACAAAAGCCCTAAAAACCCTTCACTGCCGCGGCAAGGTGTTGATTTATAGAAAGCAACAGCTTTTGAGGTGTCGGGTTCATACGCGACGCTGATACCTAAAACTGTACGCAGGCCATAATTATCTCCCGCACTGCCCCATTGTAGTTTCTCGCCGTTTGCATAGCCAATTTGATAAAAAGGAATGTCATATAGCCAAGTCAAACTGCCCCCGCGATTAAGATAATCACGCGACGGCTGTTTCCCATTTAACGTTAAGTTGACAATCGTATCCGGCGCAATATCCTGCGCCATGAGAACCATCGAATCCGAACCTTTTTCTAAAATCCAGTCTTTCAGTTTATCCGCGTTTAAAACCTGAAAGCCTTTTGTTATCAAAAATGCTTTTAATACGCGCACATTTGTAATTGTAATGCCGCTCGATGGATATCTTTCGTCGTAATAAATTGCTTTATCCTTAAAGCCTTCCGCCATTTTGACGATGCCGCTGAATTTCGCGTTTAGCTGCGCGTCAGACAAAATTGTAAAATCGGCGCCTTCAGTATTCGAAAGAAAACGGTACAAACCGCTTTCCGGATATTTAATATTGTAATTTTTAAAATACGCGGCCGCGTATTTGTCCGAGTTTTTGGAAATAGTTCCGAAAACTTCGGTCATTTCGGACATGTTCGCACCGTGCCGCGATGTCCCCAGCAAATTAGAAGGAAAACCATATTCTGTTTCGGAAATAAGCTCGTGTGCGGCGTTCAAATAGAATACATCCCGGCTTTCGGTATCGAGACGGATCGTGCCGCCGTTAAAATCAGCACTGCTTGTCCCATCAAATAATTGGCCGGCAATTAAACCTTTTTGTCCGAGAACAATCCAAGGCTGTGAAGCGAAGTATGGTTTTGCCGGATCGCCTCCGATTAACTTCATGCCTTTCATGAAATCTCCGGCAGGCGAACTGTAACCGCTTGAAGTTTGAGGGTAAACCACCATGACATATTCCCCGTCCGGAACAGAATTAATAAAGTCGAGAAAGTTTTTCCCTTGATCCGGAAGCGCCATATTAAGCGAAAGAGTTGTGTCAACGGCTCCTGTTGAGGGATTGATGGCTAAAATCTGAACCTGATTCTGCGTAGCATGAACCGTTTGGCCATTGATCATGACATGGATATTGCCATAGCTATCTGCATCCGCCGAAATAGGAAACGGGATCGGCGAACCCGCGAGCTGCGCAAGCTGCCTCCGGTAAACTTTCATCCGGCCTGTTCTGACACCGCTTTGTTCTTCATAGATATATTGATAAAGTGTTCCGTCTGAAGTAAGCAGGTTAACCAAATCACCTTCGCGGTTATAACGCAGTGATAATCCGTTCTCCTTATCAATCCGGATAAATTCAACCTTCCCACGGCTATCAAGTTCATAAGCGATTTTGCCTTGAGGGAGGACATAAGACGTAATATCACCAAAGATGTTGGTGCTTTTCACGGCATATTGATTGACGTAGTCGGTTTCACTGCCGTCTTCGTAAATTACTTTCGCGCCGCTCAGATTATGCTCACTGTCATATTGCGGATTTACAAAAGTTGTGCCATTTTTAAAAACAATCCGGCTGATTTCGGCTTTGTCATAATAAATAACGGTTCCATCAGCGGCTGTCGCCTGAATCAGGAAAATTAAATTCTGAACTTCGCCGTCTTCATCCGTATCAGTTGTGTGTTGATACAGCAATCCGTCAGAAGTGTGATGCTGCACCAAAAAACCGCCGGCATCGTAAATCCAAGTAATTCCGCTTGTATCTGTAATGTAGGTTTTATCGCCATGCTTTTCATACTGAGTCACATCGAGATTGGCTTTGCCTTGAAAGGATAGACGCGAGCCCTCCAAGTTTCCGCCTGCACTAAATGAGTAAGTTGTCACTAAGCCTTGGCCGTTGTCGGCGGATTGAATCAACCCGTTCACAAATTTTTTGGTTTCCTTCGTCAGTGGATCATAAATTACCGTTACTTCACGACCCTGCGTATCAAACTCATAGTGATACTCCAGACTCTGCCCGTTGGATAAAGTTGTCTGGCGAACCTTGTCATAGCCATACTGCGTTGTATTAACCGTTTGCGAGGAAGATGAATCGATTACAGTCGTTCCTGTAATCTGATTGGAAGAGTTTGTTTGATAAGAGACAACCTGCCCGTTTGACAACTGTGCGGAAGCAGGCAAATTATTATTAACATGAATTTGAGTGCCATCGCCGCGGGTCAACTGAGTTATTTTTCCTGCCGCGTCAAAAGTCAGGCTTTTAGGAAGGCCGACAAAATCTTTTAATTCCTGAAAGTCAGGAACTTCCATGCTGTAAAGAAGCGGATTAACGATCGGATTTTGCGTAATCGAACGTGAAAACTGTTCGAGGTCGGCTGCGTTAAAAGATAATTGCTGTTCCCAGTTTTCAACATTCATTTTGCGGACATTAAAAAATGAAATATCATCCAAATAAAGCGTTCCGGAAGTGTTGATTTTATCGTGGTTAATCAGCATCGTGATTTCATAAACACTGGAATTTGTCGAATCAAGCGGAATTGTGGTGTCTGACCAACTGCTTGAAATACTGTCAATTGTAAACCTATCGTTCGTCGGCCCTTTGAGCTCAATTGTCACTGATGGCTGATCGCTGTTTCCGGAACCCTTGAGAGCGACACTCATAAGGCTGTATTTTGAGATATCAAGATTAGGAATTCTGAAATAAATGCCCATGTAAGTGGGATTAGCGGGAATCGAGTAATCAATTTTCAAAACGCTATTACGGTCAGTATCGGAAATAGCCGTCGCATTAACGTAACCTCGACCGGATGTATAAAACGATCCTAACTGTCCCGCAATTTCTCTCACATTGACTAACGCGCTTTCGAGCAAAATACCGGCTTCTTCAATCCTGTTATCTTCGCGCAAAAAGGCAATAACGTCCTTTGTTACCATTTGCCCCTGCTTCAAAAGCTTTACATTCACCGAAGTAATATTGCCGTTCACATCTTTCTGATAAACATATTCAGAATCACCCGTCTTAGAATGAATAAATGTTACATAGCCGTCATTGTCATAAATGACATTCGTTCCGCTTAAATAAATGGTTTCCGCTAGTTTGTAATTTTTGATCACGAGCACCCGGCCGTCATTCAAATTGATGCGCGCATCTTTAATATGATTCAACCCATCACTGACTAGATCCGTAATGGATTCCGAACGCGTTCGCAGGCTCGACAAGATCCCCTGATTAATGTCACCCGACAACCCGTCAAAAACCAACCGGTCCAAGTGTCCGTCCGTATCATAAATACGCTGAATTCCGGGTTCTGAAATTTTAATTTGTTGAATCTGATTTTTATAATTGCGCTCATACTCAAAAGTGGCTGTTTCACCCGGGGCACCCGTCACCGTTTCAGCTTCGCCATTTTTATAAATAATAGTTTTTCCGTCTGAAGTGACGATCTTGGAAACTTGCCCGCCCTGAATGTAAGCCAGCGACCCATCCTTGGATTGAATTTGAGCTGAATCCAATTTACCGGCAGCATCTAATACCATCTGCGTTATTGTGGAAT
>JAYSWD010000155.1:0-3424 GCA_043718225.1 Candidatus Omnitrophota bacterium | reverse complement strand
ATTACCGAACATCACACCGATTTTTTCGCGGAGCTGATTGATGAAAATGACGCATGTTTTGGATTTGCTCATGATGCCGGTTAATTTACGCATCGCCTGCGACATGAGACGCGCATGCAAACCCATTTTGGATTCGCCCATTTCACCGTCGATTTCCGCTTTTGGAACAAGCGCCGCAACGGAATCGATCACAACTAAATCCACAGCATTGGATTTCACAAGCATTTCGCAAATTTGCAAAGCTTGTTCCCCTGAATCGGGCTGGGAAATTAAAAGATCGTCAAGTTTTACACCGATTTTTTCGGCATAGCTGGGATCAAACGCATGCTCAGCATCAATGAATGCTGCGACGCCGCCTGTCTTTTGCAGGTTCGCGACAACAGAGAGAGTCAATGTTGTTTTTCCGCTGGATTCAGGGCCGAAAATTTCGATCACGCGGCCGCGTGGAACGCCGCCGATGCCCGTTGCAACATCAAGCGCTAAAGCGCCGGTTGAAATGGGATCTACTTTTTCACGATAACCGGCGCCAAACTTCATGATCGAACCTTTGCCGAATTGTTTTTCGATTTGAAGCAAGGCCAAGTCCAAATTTTTTGTTTTTTCAGTCGCAGCCTTCAAAGCTTTCACCGCGGTTTCTGATGGTGCCTTCGTAAATTTTTTCTTCTCGTTCATTTTCAAATCTCCTTATAATTTCGTTGGCGTATTATAGCGTAAATTTTTTATTTTCCCATCTGTAGGAAGTTTACTATAAATCATATTAATATTGCAATATATTAAATTAGTCTTTTTTCTTCCCCTTTAAGAATTCTGCCGATATTTGCACGGTGCGTATAGAACATAAAAATTGCTAAGGCGATGCTGAGGCCCATCAGCCATATAAACCCCGGCTGATGACGCGCAAAAGCATAAACAACAATAGGATAAATCAGCGCAGACGCCAAAGAAGCAACGGAAATAATGCGAAAGACGGCAAATATGGCAACCCAAAAGATAAATGCGGTTAATGTCGGCTGCCAGGCTAGAGCCATAAAAACTCCCAATGAGGTCGCAACGCCCTTACCGCCTTTAAAACGCAGCCAAACTGGAAAAGTATGCCCCACAATTGCGGAAACCGCGAAAATCATTTCTTGTTCGAGAGAAAAAGAGTGCCCCGAAAATAAAGCAGGAAGCCTGGATGCCAGCCAGCCTTTCAACGCATCCAATAAGAGAACGAGGATGCCCCATTTTTTTCCGACTACGCGAAACACATTCGTGGCACCGATATTTTTGCTGCCATGTTCGCGTATATCAATTTTTTTTGCCCAAAAGCCGGCCCCAAGCCCGAAAGGAATCGATCCGAGTAAATAAGCCGCTGAGCACCAAACGATAATTTCCACATTACCTCCGTTAAAACTTACGCATACCTTGCACAGTATAAACGACTCCGGATGCCGCGGTCAAAGCCGCCACCACATACGCAAATTCCAAAGTTAGGTTCCAGTTGAGCAGGCTGGCGCCGATCAAAAGTATCTGCATTACGGTTGTTAATTTTCCAAGTTTGTTCGGCAATGAATGAATTTTTCCGGAAAATAAAAAAAGCGTCATAACACCGATGCCAATCACAAGTTCGCGAAATAAAACCAGAATCTGAATCCATACCGGCAATTTAAATACTGGCTGCGCGGTCAACAGAATTCCGAAAAACCCAGACAAAATGAGTATTTTATCCGCAACCGGATCTAAAAAAGCGCCCAAATCGGTTTGCTGGCGCCATCGGCGGGCTAAAAATCCATCCAGCGCGTCAGTGAAAGCGGCAATCGCAAAAATAGCCGTGACAAATAGAAGCGTATGCGAATTTTCCGCGGGCGGCAGCAATAATAAGGATAAGAAAATCGGCGCGAGAGCAATACGTGAGAGCGTTAAGAAATTTGGTAAGTTCAAACCGGAACAGTACCGGCGGACGGAGCCTTTCGCGTAGGAGTCAGGTCCGGTAAGTCGCTGGCAACGCGCACCGAAACAATTTTTGAAACGCCGGCTTCCTGCATGGTTACACCGTAAAGCGCATTCCCCATTCCGATTGTTTTGCGGTTATGCGTGATGATGATGAACTGGGAAAGTTTAATGAATGTTTTTGTGACTTTTAAAAAGCGGTCAACGTTTGCCTCGTCAAGCGGCGCATCAACTTCGTCCAAAAGGCAAAACGGTGAAGGCTTGATGCTGAAGAGCGCGAAAATAAGAGCCACAGCGGTAAGCGCTTTTTCACCGCCCGATAAAAGAGAAATGTGCTGCAGTTTCTTACCCGGAGGACGAACCACGATATCCACGCCGGAATCAAGCGGATGCAGTTCATCCAATAGAATGAGCTTGGCTTCTCCCCCTTCGAATAAAATTTTGTAATATTCGCCGAATTGTTTCTGAACGTTTTGGAATGTTTCTTCAAAAAGCTGTTTGGTCGTCCGGTTAATTTTTCGAATAGCTTCGAGCAGCTGTTCGCGCGCATCTTCAAGATCCTTCTTTTGGCCGCTCAGGAAGTCAAAACGCTGTTTAAGCTCTTCGTATTCTTCGATCGCCAGTAAATTGACCGTACCTAATTGATCCACGCGCTTTTGAAGATCGGTAATTTTCTCATCAAGCAGCGATAAATCTTCATGGAGCATTTCTAAGGGAGCGGCGACATCGGCAAAAATCAAACGGTACTTTTGCTCGACACGTTCGACCACTGATTTTTCCTCAAAATCAAAGTCTTTAATTTTCATTTCAAGGGCGTGCTGCGCATCCTGGGCGCTCTTAATTTGAGCGTTGCATTGATCGAGTTCTCCGCGGTATGCCGCGAGACGGGCTTCCTGTTCTGTTTTTTCCTTGCGGATCATTTCAATTTCGACGCTGACTTCCTGAAGTTCGCGTTCAAGAATTCCGCGAAGCTGAATACCCTGCTGTTCTTCCTGGCGCAATTCAACATCGCGTTCGGCCAAACGCCTTTTACCTTCATCTAAAAAGAGCAGCCGTTCCTGGTCGAGTCTTTCGTGGCTTTCGACCATCACTAACGCCTCGCGCAAATGGACCTCTTTTTGCTTCCAGCTTTCATGCATCGAAAGTATTTCACGGCGGCTCACAAGACAAAACTCTTTATCTTTTTGTAGCGCCTCGAGTTCCAGCTCTTTTTGACGAAGCTGATTTTGAAGCTCGCGTTCTTCATTCTCAAGCTGTGCCAATGCATGCGAAAGCGAAATTTGCAATGTTTGGGTTTCATTTGCCCTGCGGTTCCAGTCGTCAAATTCGGAAATGAGAACTTTTTCCTGATTCAACAGGGTTTCGCGGGCTTGCTCGAGCCTATTGATTTCGCGAGTCAACGCTTCGGACTCGTAATTAAACCCTGTTTTGCGCTGATTCGTTTCTTGCAGCGTTTTCTGTGCGATTTCGTAGCTTTTTTCAAGCGCATTTAGTT
>JAYSWD010000154.1:0-3426 GCA_043718225.1 Candidatus Omnitrophota bacterium | reverse complement strand
TTTTTCACCCTATGCTCAAATCAAGAACCGCGCGCCCGTTTACCCTGATGCCGCCCGCCGGCTGGGCCGGGAAGGGCGCGTTATTTTAGATGCGCAATTAAATGATCAGGGGAAAGTAATTTCAGTTCAAATTGCGCATTCATCGGGTTCCAATGATTTAGATCAGGCCGCAATGGAAGCCGTCAAAGAATGGACGGTGGATTTACCTAAGAACGGAAGCCGCCGTTTATCGATACCGATCACTTTTCGTTTTAATTCAAATACGTGAGAATAACAGGACGATGAAAAAAGTACGGATTCTTCGCAAAAGAATATTGATCAAACTTAACCGGTCCGTGTTAATCGAATGCCAGCTCCAAGTGGGGGATCAAAGGCTTGTTCGTCAATCAATTGAGCACCCGGGTTGCGTTGTTGTGATTCCTCAGCTTGCAAACGGCCGTTTTTTATTGGTAAAGCAATATCGTTATGCGGCGCGGGGCTGGATGTGGGAATTTCCAGCGGGCGGTATCGAAAAAGGGGAGTCCATCGCAAAAGCGGCGAAACGTGAATTAACGGAAGAAGCCGGTTATGCCGCGCGAAGTTTAAAAAAATTGCTCACTTTTTTTCCGACACCGGGTATTTCAGAAGAAAAAATGCATCTTTTCCTGGCGAAAAAAATGAAATCGGCTTATGCCGAAAAAGATGAAGACGAAGAATTTGAAATCCGGGAATTCAGCTTAAAAGAAATCGGAAAAATGATTAAAACCGGAAAAATTGAAGATGCGAAAACGATTATCGGATTCGCATGTATAAACGGTTTGCTCTCCTAAGAGTCATCTTGCTTTATTTTTAAGGCTAATTTGTGTAGAATCGCCGCTCTTCAGGCTGGTGTAGCTCAGTTGGTAGAGCAACTGTTTCGTAAACAGTAGGTCATCAGTTCGATTCTGATCACCAGCTCCGTTTCGTTTTGCTCTGCGCTTTAGCGCAACCGCAGTTTAAGGCACGCATTTACGCCGTCCAATATTAGACTCGAAGCGAGTCCGATCGACCAGCGAGAGAGCGAACGACGGGCGCCGATTCTGATCACCAGCTACTGTATCGTTTGTCGAGCGGTTAACTTCGTTAACTCGACGCGCATGCCGCTAACTCCGTTTTTTGCGCAGATGAGTGGGTAGGATTTTTAACATCTCGCGGTATTTCGCCGCAGTGCGCCTCGCGATTGATACATTATCCGTTTTGAGCTGCTCAACGATATTTTGGTCGCTAAGCGGATGGAGGGGGTCTTCATTCTCAATCATTTTTTGAATTCTCATCATGATACTTTTTTGTGATTCATCTTCGCCGTTTCCGGTGTCCACCCGCTGAGAAAAAAAGCTTTTGAACGGCAGTGTGCCTTGCGGGGTCATAACATGCTTTTCATGAATGGCGCGGCTGATTGTGGAGGGATGCATGCCGAGGATTTCTGCCAAATCACGCAGACGCAGAGGTTTGAGGTGTGAGAACCCATGCGTGAAAAATTCAGTTTGGGTTTTGACTATTTCCTGGGAAACGAGCCGCAAAGTAGACTCGCGCAAATCAAGCGCCTTCATCAACTGGCTTCCGTCGTTTATTTTTGATTTCAAATAGTTTTTTGTCGCGGCATCCACTTTGGGATCGCGCAGCATACGCCTATATTCGGGGCTTACGCGAAAGCGCGGAAGATATTCTTTAAAGATTTCAATTTCAAATTCCGTCTGTGAAGACCCTTTAAATTGGATTTGAGCATCCGGGACAATTTGAAGGTGCCGCGTCTCATGAAAATCCCGCGCCGGGCGCGGGTCAAGGCGCGTAATTTCCAGAATCGCGTCCTCAGCTTCTTTAATCGACAGACCCAGTTTTCTCGATAATGATTTTGTATCGCGCCGCGCCACATCCGCCAGGTGTTCCGCGACTATTTTTTCATAAACCGGATGCTCGGGATGCTTAAGGCGTAGTTGAATCTGGAGGCATTCTTCCAGCGAGCGAGCCGCGACTCCGGGCGGATTTAGTCCCTGAACCAGTTTAAGAATCCTTTCTATTTCAGCTAAAGAGATTTGCGCGGTTTCCGCGACATCAGCCAATTCAATTCGGAGAAAACCCTCCAAGTCCAAATTACCCGTAATCAATTTTGCGATTTTTGTTTCTTCAGGAGTCCAATTTTGAAATGAAATTTGGCGTTCGAGATGTTCCGAAAGAGTCGCGGGTTTTGACAGTGAAATTTCCTGGAATTGATGACTCGATTGAAGGTCACGCTGGTTTCGGCGTGAAAAGTCAATGTCGGGAAACGAGTCCGCGCCGCGGTCCTCGGCGATCGGCGGTTCTTCTTTTTTTTCCTCGCTGCCGTCGGACGAGTCGGAATCCGAAGCGGGCGACTCCGCTATTTCTTCAAGCGCGGGATTTTCGGCGAGTTCCTGCTGAAGAGCGTCGCGCAGCTCCATTTGCGGCAGATAGAGGAATTTTAAATACTGCCGCAGCTGAGGTGATAGATGCAGCTTTTGCGATTGTTGTTGTAAAGCCCTTTGATCCATGAATTAACTCCGGCCCCCGACCGGAAGAATAGATTGACCGTGCAGGGATGTTTTTTCTATAATTCCCGGTCGGCCAATCTGTCGTTTTGAACATTGTATCTAAAACTTAACCGGGGGTCATCATTCTTCATGGCTGAAAGTTCCGCGCCTAGCCCCATTCGGAAAAGAAGTATCCCTGCAGGCCTTTGGACTAAATGTCCCGAGTGCGGCAGCATTATATTTAATAAAGCCCTGAAGGACAATCTTTCGGTCTGCCCAAAATGCGAATACCATTTTATTGTGGGAGCCGCGGAGCGTATCGCTCAAATTGTGGGTGAGGGCTCTTTCGAGGAAACAAATGCCGGGCTAATTTCGCAGGACCCGCTCAACTTTTCCGCTGTTAAGTCATATAAAGAAAAAATCCGCCAGGACCAGAAAAAAACCGGCTTAAAAGACGCCTGTTTGACGGGGATCGCGAAAATCGGCTCGCAACCTTGCGGTTTAGCTGTTACGGACTCACGTTTTATCATGGGCTCAATGGGTTCTGTTGTGGGTGAAAAAATTACACGGCTGATCGAAACCTGTCTGGATAAGAAAATACCCGTGGTGATTATTTCCGGTTCGGGCGGAGGCGCGCGGATGTACGAGGGTGCTTTAAGTTTAATGCAAATGGCTAAGACCTCACTTGCGCTGAATCGCTTTCAAAAGGCCGGATTGCTTTATATTTCAGTGCTTACGAATCCCACGATGGGCGGAGTGATGGCCAGTTTCGCTTCTTTGGGGGATGTTATTTTAGCTGAGCCGCGCGCTTTGATCGGTTTCGCGGGGCCGCGGGTCATCGAGCAGACGATTCGTCAAAAGCTGCCGGATGACTTTCAAACTTCTGAATTTGTTTTAAAAAAAGGAATGGTCGATTCCGTGA
>JAYSWD010000153.1:0-10579 GCA_043718225.1 Candidatus Omnitrophota bacterium | reverse complement strand
GCCAGGCCCAGCGTTTGATTTCATTGGGGGAAAGCTGGGCGTTAAGTTTTCCGCGGTTCCGTTTGACTTGAATGTTTTGGGCGCGGATAACCCGTTCTCTTACGGCCGCGGAAGACTCGCTTATTTCTTCATGGCGCAGGATTTCCGATCCGATTCGCGGAACTTCAATTTGTAAATCAAGCCGGTCAAGAATGGGACCCGAGATTTTTCCCTGATACTTTTGAATTTGCGCGAGAGAACAGCGGCAGCGTTTGAGCGGATCTCCCAAATAACCGCAAGGACAGGGATTCATAGCGGCAATCAGCAGAAATTGAGCGGGGTAAGTCACCTGGGTTTTTGCGCGGGAAACAGTAATGCAGCCGTCTTCGATCGGAGAACGCAAGGCTTCCAATACATCGCGTTTAAACTCCGGGAGTTCGTCTAAAAACAACGCGCCTAAGTGGGCGAGCGTTACTTCGCCGGGTTTGGCATTACTGCCGCCGCCTGCCAGCGCGATTGAAGACGAAGTATGATGCGGCGATCGAAAGGGGCGGGATGTTATAAATTCCGGCGTGTTTTGATTTTCGCATGCGCCCCGAATTTTTGTGAGCTCAATCATTTCTTCCCAGCTTGGCGGAGGTAAAATTCCGGGCAGACGTTTCGCGAGCATTGTCTTTCCGCTTCCTGGCGGACCGACAAGCAGTAAATGGTGCCGTCCGCTTGCGGCAATTTCCAAAGACCTTTTTATGTGACGTTGCCCGCGGACTTCAGAAAAATCAGGACTGCTTGTTTGTAAACCTAAAATATCGGCAGGATTATTTTTTAACGAAAAAAGAGAAATTTTTTGATTCAAAAAATCGACCACTTCGCGCAGGGTTTGCGCCGGAAAAACACGCACCTGTTTTGCCCACGCAGCTTCTTTCGCGCAAGCGGCCGGTAAAACAAAAGAAGCTTTGGGAAACTGAGAGCTTAAAATCAATCCGCCGCGGAACGGGCGCAGTTTTCCATCAAGCGCTAATTCTCCGCAAAAGAAAAAATTTTGAAAGGCCGCCGCCGGAATAATTTCATTGGCGGCCAAAATACCGAGCGCCATAGGCAAGTCAAAGGTCGCGCCTTCTTTTTTGATATCAGCCGGCGCCAGGTTGATTGTGATTTTTTCCGGAGGAATTTCAAATCCGCTGTTCTTAATCGCCGTTCGAATGCGTTCTTTGGCTTCGCGGACACTGGCATCCGGCAAACCCACGGTAATCAACTGAGGCAGGCCGGGGCCGCGGTCAACCTCAATATCCACCGGGAAAGCATGCATTCCGACGACAGCGCAGCTACGCACTCGAATCATTTAAGAGGTCCTCCTTGTTACAAGTGACATTGCCCAGTATAATTAGCAGGGGAAAGCCAAGTATTAATATTAAAAATAATTATTATGATAATAAAGCATATTATCGGCTTTGTGTCAACTTGATTAAACCTGAGGTTTGCAATTGAGCCATTCAGAACACATCAGTCTTTGCGGCTTTGCCGCGGTTTTTTTGAGCTGGTTTACGGCCCAAATGATTAAAGTCATGCGCGGCATGATGCACTATAAGCGTTTTCAAATTCGCTGGATTTTTGATACCGGCGGAATGCCCAGCTCACATTCCTCAACCGCCTCCAGTTTAGCGACTGTGGTGGGCCTTCATTACGGCTGGAATACGGTTCCTTTTTTGATGGCTCTCGTTTTTTGCATTATCACCATGTTGGATGCGGCGGGAGTCCGCCGAAGTGTCGGACGACAAGCCCGCGTGTTAAACCGTATTCTGGATGAATTCAAAGAATCCGGCGATGTTGTTGAAGACCATGTGCGCGAATTATTAGGCCACACGCCGGTGGAAGTTCTTGCCGGAGCCGTCCTGGGAATTTTGCTCACGCTCTTAATTTGCGGCTAATGAAAAAATCCCGCTGTCTTAAAATTTCTTTTCTGACATTAATCGCAGCGCTTTCTTTTTCCTTTCAGTTGTCTGCGCAGGAATTACTGCCTAGTGATAAGTCCGAGGAGCGCTTTCAGCGTCTTTTTTCAAAAAAACAAACGGATACAAGTGAAAGGTATGAAGTTCAAGCCGGTGACACGCTCGGAAGAATTGCCGCCAAAAATGAAACCACGGTTGAATTGCTTCGTAAAGCCAACAAAATAAAAAAAGATGTGGTTTGGGTTGGGATGAAACTTAAAATCGAGAAAGTTCCTTTCTTGGTTGAAGTCGGGGTTAATAAAAATATTCTTTGGTTGAAGCAGGGAAAACACCTTGTGAAAAAATATCCTGTTTCAACCGGTGAAAAAGGCAATACTCCGATCGGAAGTTTTAAAATTGCCAACAAGGTCATGAACCCTACGTGGTATCACGAAGACGAGGTGATTTTGCCAAGCGACCCCAAGAATGGTCTGGGCACACGGTGGATGGGGTTTGACTTGAAGGGATATGGAATTCACGGTACGATTGAGCCGGGGAAAATCGGTAAACCGGCCTCTCTCGGCTGTGTCCGCATGCGCAATGAAGATGTTGAAGAATTGTTCGATTTAATTCCGGTTGGAACGCCCGTTACCATAACTAAATAACCATAGTAAAAAAGGAATACCGTTTGCGCGTTTGCGCGCAGAGGTAAAAAGAAACAGTGCAAAAAAAAACCGCGAAATATTTTTTTGATGTCTGCCTGCCGTTTGAAAAACCCATCGTTGAACTTGAAAAAATGATTCTCGAAATGAAAGAGTCTTCTAATTCTGACGTAGACCTTTCCTCCGAAGTCAAAAGTTTGGAGAAAAAACTCGAAAAATCCATTCTTGAAATTTTCCAGGACCTTACGCCCTGGCAGCGAGTTCAGGTCGCGCGCCATCCTTTACGGCCGTATACGCTGGATTACATCAAGACTCTAATAACGGATTTTTTTGAAATTCACGGTGACCGGCGCTTCAGCGATGACGCGGCGATTGTTTGCGGCATCGGTCGTTGGCGCGGGGGATCTCCCATTTGCGTCATTGGACATCAAAAGGGACGTGATACGAAAGAAAACATCGAGCGTAGTTTCGGGAGCGCTCATCCGGAAGGTTACCGCAAAGCCCTGCGCGTGATGCAGCTTGCTGAGAAAGGCAATATGCCCATTCTTTGTTTGATTGATACACCAGGAGCTTTTCCCGGAGTTGGCGCTGAAGAGCGCGGCCAGTCCGAGGCAATCGCGGTCAATCTGCGCGAAATGGGCGAGGTGAAGGTGCCGATTATTGTCGCGGTCATCGGAGAAGGGGGCAGCGGCGGAGCTTTGGGCATCGGTGTCGGAGACGAAATTGGCGTGATGGAAAACGCGTACTATTCGGTCATTTCTCCGGAAGGCTGTGCCGCGATTCTCTGGAAAGAAACAGGCAGAGTCACCGACGCCGCGGAAGCATTAAAGCTTACCGGAAAAGATTTGCTCAAATTGGGTGTGATTGACGCGACAATCCCTGAGCCGCTGGGCGGTGCGCATCGCGATCATGTTGCCGTAGCCGAAAGCCTTGCGAAGTTCGTCGAGGAAGCGCTTGAGCGCCTAAACAAACTTTCCCAAAAAGAATTACTTGAACAGCGCTATCAAAAATTTCGAAACATGGGCGTCTTCGCAGATTCATCCAAGTAAGCTTTCGTAGTGCGCTGAGTTGCTTTCCCTCTGCGCATAGCGCAACCGGCCCCAAGCCCAACCCGCATTAATATTTTTAATCTCGGCTAGCGCTCAACCGCACAGCAAAATGTTTCGCTCTGGGCTGCGGCCCAACCGCATTTTCAATCTGTGTTCTTCCAGTCGCCGCCAGAACTTTCGCGCGCGCAATAATTTTGAAACTCTAAAAACACTCAATGCCGCTGCCCAAATCGCGCACCTGGTAGGCAGGGAACAAAAAAATAATAGCCGCTAAATGGGCCTTCAGGTCTAAGCGGATTATGTCGTCCTTACCTGTTTTTCTGCGCTTTTCTTACCTCAAATCCAAAAATTCTCCATTTCTTTAAAAATATTTTTTAGAGAAAACTACTACTAATAGTGCCCTACCATATATTGGAATACAATTGATAGAAAATGAACAAGGATGATAAAAATAATATTTGACCAGCATTAAAATAATTTATATTATAACTTACATAATGTACTTTACATATTGTAAAACTTGCATCGCGGTTACTTTGGTTTTGGGGGCTTTTATTTTTTCAGGTTGGAATTGGAAGTTTAAAAAAGAAACACGCTCGGAAATAAAAACGCCCGCCATCTCTGGGTTAGATGAAGCGCGGATGGCGTATCAAAAGGGCGAGTATTACAAAGCCCGCGTTCAAGTCCAAAGTATTTTAGCCAAAGATCCGGAAAATACCGCTGCTCAACAGTTAATGGGCGATGTCCTGGATAAAGAAATTGCCCGCCAAAAAGAAGCCGTGATGGTGAGTGCGAATGGCGAAGATGAAAAATCCGATGACGTTAATCAAGTTGAAGTAAAAAACTGGATTGAGCGCAGCAAAACTTTGCAGCATCAGGGCCAATACGACCTCGCGCTTTTCGCCGCCGAAAAAGTTTTTATCTATGACGCCAATAATCGCGAAGCGTCGCTTTTAATCGACGATATCAAAGAAGAAGCGGTTAAGAACGGCAAGGCTGAGACGCTTTTTTTGAGCAAGATGTATAAAGAAGAAATCGGTGAGCGCGTTAAAAAATACCGCAGCGAAGCTCAGGAAATGGTGCACGAAGGTAAGTCCGAACAAGCCAAGTTTACTCTCCAAAAAATTTTACTGTTAGAGCCGGAAGATCCCGAGGCCCTGCGTCTTTTTAGAAATTTACAGAAAAAGGAAGCCCGCGCGTGAAGAGAGAAAAGCTCTACAAGATCGGCGAGGTCATGCAGTACTCCGGGCTTTCGCGCCAAACGCTGCATAACTATACCGTTACGGGCTTAATCGACGAAGCGCGCCGCACCCTTTCGGGACACCGGCTTTACGGGGAGGAAGTTTTCGACCGTCTAGAGCATATCAAAATGCTTCAGGAAAAAAATTACACTTTGACTCAAATCAAGAAAATTCTCGAACAGCAAACTAAACCGGCCTAATACCCAAGGAGGGTTCGCGATGGAACAGCATGAAGTAAAAATGTGGAAACGATACAAGCGCACAAAAAGCCTCGAACAGCGCGAAGAAATCATCAAAAAATATCTTTATCTTGTAAAGTATGTGGCGGGACGTGTCGCGATCGGTTTGCCGCCGAACGTGGATTTCAACGACCTTGTCAGCTACGGAATTTTAGGGCTTTTGGATGCCATCAATAAATATGATGTTTCCCAGGGCAATAAATTTGAAACTTATGCGGTATCGCGCGTACGCGGTTCCATTATGGATGAATTGCGTAAACTTGATTGGGCGCCGCGTCTTTTGCGCAAAAAAGCGCGCGAGATTGACCGCAAGTGCAAAGAACTTGAAGAAAAATACGGTCGCAGCGCGTCAGACGATGAAGTGGCGCAGGCGCTTAATATATCGCAAGCGGAACTCAATTCTGTTTACAGCGATTTAAATTCGACGACATTCCTGTCGCTGGACGAGGTTTGGCAGAACGATGACGGCAATAAACCCATCTCGCGTTTGCAGACAGTCGAAGATTGTTTGATTACGAATCAATTTCATTATCTGCAGCAAACGGAAGTGAAAGCGATTTTAGCGCAAGCGATCAATCAATTGCCTGAAAAAGAAAAACTGGTTGTAGTGCTTTACTATTATGAGAATCTGACTTTACGCGAAATCGGAGAAATACTCGACGTTTCCGAGTCGCGCGTTTGCCAAATTCACACCAAGGTCGTTACGCGGATGCGCGCTAGTTTGCTGAAAAAGGGAGGCGCTGCCGCTCTGGAAATGTCAGCCTAAATAAGGTTTATCAGAATAGAGGCAGGGTTTTAACTTCAGGTTTGGGGCCCCTTAGTCGATGATCTATGAAGATCTTACAGATCTTGATTTGTCATTATTTAATAAGGGGTTTGCGTGAGACCGAAGTTTAAAATCGAACCGCCGCGGGCAGCTTTACCGACCAAGAACTCTCCTCAGCGCGATGTAAAAAGATATTTGGAAATGATTCCGCATGAGCCCGAGCCCAACTTAGGGCGCGTGTTTGAAATTAAGCAGGAAATTAAAAAAGGCCGTTATCCCACCCAGGAAATGATTGACGAAGCGGCACATCATTTGGCAGTGCGCTTAGCGCGCGGCGAGAGAACTTTTTTAGATTAGCTCTGAGCCTTCGGCTCAACCGCACTTTTCATTTTTCTTTCCCACTAAGTTTAAACTTAATCGACACGCCACAGTCATTTTCAACTTGCAGCAGTTTTCGTAATCGTGGTTCGTGGCTCGTGGTCCGTGGTTCTTAGTTTTGTAATTTCAATCCATTTTTTTATACACTTCAATTCCATAAATTTTTTCCATACGCTGCCGTCATTCGTGAAATTTTCAAGCATTAACAAAATAATGCCTTGATCGATTCCGATGTATTCATCCGAGTAGAATTTTTTATCGATATTAAAAGCTGCCGTAAAACCATATTTTTTATAAATTTGGCTACCCAATTTTAAGTAGAAAAATTTAATCGCGTCCAGGGATTCCTTGGGAGTGAATGGGAGAGAGCCGATCGCGGCATGCGGGGCGATTGTACCGTCTTGAATGCCTCTTCCGGGTTTTGCTCCGTAAGCTTTATAGCCGCCCGCTCCCGCGGCAGCAGAGAGACCCCATGAATAAATATTGTAACTTTTGAATTCTTTATCGAAGCCGAGGGAATATTCGCGATTAGCGCGGCTTGCATTGACGGAGTTTTCGAAATAATTCACGCCCCTATCATTTAAATCCCGAAAATCGATAAACGCGTGAGGATATTGATAGGTAAAAAGGCTTCCCGAATGGGAATAAACCACTTTATGCCCGTTGAATTCGTCTTCATTTCGAAACCACGCGTTCCATGCGGAAGGCGGAATCGGGTGAGCGGGTGCGCCGATTGCCAATGCCTGCAAAAGCAAAAGCTCATTATAAGTGTCCCAATAATAAGGCAGAAAGCCGCTTTCGGGAGTCCAACCCATGCAGATTAAATCGGAACCATTGAGCATCCATTTCCAATTCACGCGTCTGTAAATTTTATTGGCGCGATTTTCAATTTCGGTTCCCGGATAATATTGCGCGGCGGTTAAAGCCCCGGCAATCAGGAGCGCGGTATCAATCGAAGATGCTTCGGATTTCCAAACGCGGTTTCCAGTGCGAGTATCCAAAAAATGATAAAAAAAGCCGTTTTTATGTTCGGCGTTTGTTTCAAGCGTGATCAGAGCTTTAAGAATTTTTTGTTTAGCTAATTCATGGGTAATCCAGCCGCGGTCGGCGCCGATGGCGAGAGCGGCGAGGCCGAACCCCGTGGCTGCGACCGAAGCGGGAGAGCCGGCGCGGGAAGTATCTTTAATGAGACCCGTGTTGACGTTTGATTCCCGTAAAAAATATTGAAGGGTATCGCGTTCAATTTTCTCTAAAAGTTTCGCTTCCGCCGGCGTTAAGTCATAAGCAAAAACGGCAGGAGAAAAAAAGACAGAAACGCAAAGAAAAAAAGAAAGCAAGACGGCGGTTGCGCGAATAGCGCAGAGCCTAAAAGAAAATAGGGCGTTTGTGCGGAACGCGCAGAGCAAAAGGGAGCTAGCCCGGGTCATGGGTTTGCGTGGCTTCCAACTCCTTTTGGATCAATGCGACGGCTTCCTGCGGAGGCTTTTCGCGCGCCCATTTTTTAATGCGTCCCAATCTTTTATCTAGAGATTCGTAGGTTGTGTTCATTTGTTCCGCGAGAGGGTGCGCTTCATCCCATTTGCGCAAAAAAATCCGGGCCGTGTAATTTCCCGATTTAAAATCATGGCCGACTTTCAGCATATGATAAATAGGCCCCGCGATTTTATGCGAAATGTAAATTGTGCCCCATGCGATAAAGAAAAGCAGGAAAGCGATTTTGATCGCGATATTACGGCTAGACTGATTAAGGATTTGCTTGAAAATTTCCTGCTGCCGCGAACTGAGTTTTTCTGCGGAACGGAAAATGGAAATAATTCCGTTCGGAGGGGTGTTTTGGCGCGCTTCTTCATATTGCACCATGCGCGTCGCGGTAATCAAATCTTCCTGAGTTTTTTGGTCTGTAAAGGAAGATAAAACGTCGGACCATATTCCCAAATAAAGGGAGAAAAAGGAGACCCCGCAAACAATAACCAGCGGCAAGCTAATATAAAGCATGTAGCGCAGCTGGAAAGGTTTATCGATAAAAAATTGACTTCGGCGATTTTTTGTAGGGTTATTCATGACCACATCATAAAAAAATAAAAACGGTATGTCAATTTATGGTGAATAAGGATTTGTGAGCCGTAAATAGAAAATCTTTTGTTTCATTCACTATCCACTATCCACCGTCCACTCCTGCGAATATAATGCGCGGGAAAAGAGGTCTATAAAATATGTGCGGAATTGTAGGTTACACTGGAACAAGAGAAGCTCTTCCGATTTTGATCCACGGTCTGGAACAGCTTGAATACCGCGGGTATGATTCAGCCGGCGTCGCCTGCTTAAAAGACGCCAGCTCTTTTTTCGTCGCCAAAGAAAAAGGCAAGCTCTCGCAATTGAAGCTGGCTTTGGAAGGGCGATCGATCAAGGCGCGCCAGGGAATTGGGCATACGCGCTGGGCCACTCACGGTGAGCCCTCTCAATTAAACGCGCATCCCCATTTGGATTCACACGGCAAAGTAGTTTTAGTGCATAACGGCATCATCGAAAACTACACCGACATCCGCAAACAACTTGCCAAGAAAAGAGTCCGTTTTTTATCTCAAACTGATACGGAATCAGGAACGCAGCTGATCGGCGATTGGTATCATAAATTAAAAACCCCTCTCCGCGCTTTTCGCGAAGCCATTTTGCGGATGCATGGTTATTTTGCTTTCGTAACACTTTTCAAAGATGACCCTCACGCGCTTTATGTTTTTAAACGTTCCAATCCGCTCGTGATCGGCCTTGGAAACGGCGAAAACTTTGTCGCGAGCGATGTGACGGCGCTTCTCGCTTATACACGCAAAGTTATTTTCCTTGAAGACGATGATTTGGCGGTGGTACGGCCTGAAGGCGTCACCATTTACAATCTCAAAAGCGGCAAGCCCGTCTTGCGCAAAACGACAACGATCGGCTGGGATGTGACGCAGGCGCGCAAGCAGGGCTATACGCATTTCATGCTCAAAGAAATTTACGAGCAGCCGCAGATTTTAAGCGAAATCATCAGAAAAATTTTAGGCACAAGCGCGTCGATTTATTTTGAAACACTGACAAAGAAAAATTTGGCGCGGCTTTCTAAGGTCAAAAAAATTACGATTGTCAGCTGCGGCACGGCGCATCACGCGGGGCTTGTGGGCGGCGTGATGCTTGAAGCCTGGGCGCGCGTACCCTGCAGGCTTCAAGTCTCGAGTGAATTTCGATATTCGAATCCGATTATCGGCAAAGATGATTTAATTATTTTGATTACGCAGTCCGGCGAGACCGCGGATACGCTTGCGGCTCTCCGCGAAGCTAAATCCAAAGGCGCCATGACACTCGCGATTGTGAATGTGGTCGGCAGTACGATTTCGCGCGAAGCGGACGCGGTGATTTATACGCAT
Source organism: Candidatus Omnitrophota bacterium (assembly GCA_043718225.1). Taxonomy (GTDB): domain Bacteria; phylum Omnitrophota; class Omnitrophia; order Omnitrophales; family Aquincolibacteriaceae; genus Multiplicimicrobium. The sequence goes on along the minus strand of JAYSWD010000153.1, from coordinate 939 downwards.
GCGGGGCCGGAAATCGGTGTGGCTTCAACGAAAGCTTATACCGCGCAGCTTTTAACGCAGGCGCTTTTCGCGCTTTACATGGGGCAATTGCGAAAGGCAATTTTGCCCGCAAAATTTACCGCGCTGATTCAGGAAATTAAAAAACTGCCCGCGCATGCCGTGCGGGTTTTGCGGCAGGCGAAGCAGGTCGAAAAATGCGCGAAGAAACATTACAAACGGAAAAATTTTCTTTATTTGGGCCGCGGTGCTAATTACCCCACGGCGCTCGAAGGCGCTCTCAAACTGAAAGAAATCTCTTACGCGCATGCGCATGGTTACGCCGCCGGCGAAATGAAGCATGGTCCGATCGCGTTGATAGATAATCAGCAGGTTGTGATTTGCATTGCACCCCAGGCGGCTACTTATGAGAAAACGGTTTCCAATATCCAGGAGATTCGCGCCCGAAAAGGGATCGTCATTTGCATCGGAACCGAAGGTGACCGCTTCCTCAAAAAAATGGCGCAGGATTTTTTCACGATTCCCAAGACAGATGAGTTGCTGAGCCCGATTTTGAGTGTTTTACTGCTTCAATTTTTTGCTTATGACATTTCAGTTTTGAACGGTCGTGACGTGGATCAGCCCCGCAATCTCGCTAAATCTGTAACTGTAGAGTAGATAATGATTTAGAGCATAAAAATCTCTTTTTATGTTCTCTCTCTGTTGGGCCGCCGACAAGACCTATTTAAAATGCTTTTTTACCTCCTTTTTTGACAACAAAATAAATTTAAAAATAAATTACAAAATGAGTTGACGCAGAGAGTGAAATTCATATAATGCCCGTCACCTCTGAATGAGGTTTGTTCTTATCCATACGCATTTATTCGTTGGAGACAGCCGGATGCAAGTTCGGCTGTTTTTTGTTCTTTCAAAAAATTTTCGTGCGAAAACCGACCAAAAGCT
>JAYSWD010000152.1:0-10646 GCA_043718225.1 Candidatus Omnitrophota bacterium | reverse complement strand
AATTTTGAGGCGCATTGGAATTCGCCCCGCCGTTGAGAAAGTCCTGCGCATACGTTTCAATTCCTGCGGAGGTCAACCCCGTGGCAGACTGCCAAGATGATGGCTGGTAATCTTTCAAACTAAAAAGCGAAATATCACCTAAAAAAATACGCCCGGATTGCGGCTGATTCACTTGATCGTGAATTAAAATCGCGACACGCTTTAAATCAGTATTGGGCTTTTTGAGCGGAAGAACAACACGTGTCCATCCGGTCGGAATATTATCGACGATGAAGGTTTCTCCCAACCCTTCAAGCTTAACTTCTAATGACTGCGGCCCTACGCTCGCGGCATCGCGGCGAACACTGAAAGTAATAAAGTCGACTTCCGAAAGATTAATATTATTAAACTTTGAATAATAGCCGACGGGCTGGCCACCCGGAATAATTTGATAATCAAAAGCTTTAACAAAACCGCGATCAGGATCTTGAACGCGTGACTCAACCGATGATCCTTGATTAGGAGTAAAAATGGCGCCACGCTCAACGCCGGTATCAAACAAATTGATAGGCGGCGAATTGAGTAAATACTCCTTTTCATCCAAGTTTTGAGTTTGCTCAAAATAAGTCAGTAAATCCGTAGCGCGCGCGATCCCTCCTTTGCTATATGTCACATCCACATTATTCAGCTCCCCTTTTGGAGAAAAAAGATAATCAAAATTGACTTGCCCGGCTTGTGAACCGTTTATACCTGACAGATGAAATCCGGAAGAAGGTGCCGCCGGCGCTTGAACCGGTGATGTCCCTGCCGTATAGGGAGAAGAGGCTAACGCTCCTTGAACGGGAATAATATTGAGCTGTAACCGGTTATATAAACTATCAAACGCGGCGCGATATCCGCGCGTATCTAAGTAAGAGTTGAAATCTGCTCCGGAGTTATTCAAGAGGCCCAATAAAAAGCTGGCTTGATCGATTGCGTAGTATCGCTTTCCAACCACCGGCGAGCCAATTGTTCCGGGCTCAGGCATAGATATCGAATCATAAAAACCCAAAGCGCCCACAAAAGCCGGGTATTTTTCTTGAATAGCTTTAAGCCAAGAAAGTACAAATTGAGGCGCGAGAGCATAAGCTGAAGCTAACGCATAAACAGAAACTGTGCGCGTATTGAGCGTGTCTCTTGTTTCAGCTAAATCCGGGACACCAATTTTCCCCTGATAATCATTCGTTATGGAATCAAAACTTGCCGAAGAAAATCCCGGCAAATCATTTTCCGAGGCATAGTCAGCAAGCGAATATAAAAAATTCCATGCCGCCGTTTTCATTGAAGGGCTTAGCTCTTGATCCGCCCTTAAAAGCGGCCAAAACATTTGAAATGCTCCGCCGTCGAAAGGAACCGTGTTTAAAACTTCATTGAAATGTTTATCCTGATAAGACCGAATCACTGTAACGAGGTTATCCCAAGCTGCTTGCGGCAAATTAAAGCGCGTAATAACAAAGGCAATGCCCGTTCGAAATTCATTCATTAAACGATCGTTGAAACCGCTAAAAGATCCCGTTACAACATTGTAAGAAGATCGCAAAAGCCCCGAAGATGCGTCATAAAAACTCGCATATCCGGCAGACTGATTACTGATGAAGGTTTCGGCCTGTGCAATCAAACCGCTGAGACCGGAATTGTTTAATCCCGAGTTTAATTTGGCTTTTTCAAGCGCCCCGATTAATACCGCAAGACTTTGAGTCAAATTAGCGTTATCGCCCAAGCCTATCGCGTCTCCGTAGCTCGAAAAAACGGTACCCATGTTTGCGAAAGGGATAAGTCCGTTCCAGCCAATTTGAGTCTGCATCGCAAGCAGCGAATCAAGAGCTTTTTGCGCGGCATTTAGTGCATCTTGCTTGCTCATGGAGCCTGAAGAATAAGATCCGTCGAGCACGGATCCTAAAATTTGCAGATAAAATCCAATCGCTGTCGGTTGCGTAATGTTCGCCGGTGAGCCCTCTTCATTTAAATGATCAAAAGGAAGCCCTGAAGCCGGGTCAATACCTTGCCCGGATTTAAAGTATTCAAGATTTTGCTCAATCAGTTGATTTCTGAAAAGGGATTCATCGGCTGTGAGCGGTTGCAAAACGGGATCAGTAGGCGCAGCACCATCGTTATGGAAAGTCAGCACTTTACCGGCAGAAGTAATAATCTTTTCAAGGTTGCCATTCAAAACAAAATATTGATCGCCCGATTTATTAAGAATTTCGGCGCTGATCATTTCACCGCTCACATCTAACTTTAAATTTCGGATAATATTATCGGGTGTATTAAGCAGGGGAATGAAAGTCGCGCTTGCGTCTCCTCGATCGCCCGTCGCGATATGATCCAGTGAATTGCCGGCACTCAAAACAAGGTCTGATAAATTTCCGGAAGATAAATTAAGTCTGTTTCCGGAACCGCTGACATAAGAAACCAAATCCGCGCGCAACACCTGTGCAGTTTCTTCTCCTGACGCATCTCTCGCATAAATATACTGATAAATGCGCCCATCCGCGGTTTTAAGCGATCTTGCTTTTCCGTTGATATAAGTAACAATCGAGCGATCGGGAAGTTCCGTTTCAATTAATACTCCGCCCACATAATGCGCAATACTGCCATCGGCATTATGAACTTTTGCCTCCGTTACATTGCCATTCGCGTCAAAAATTAAATCGGTGGCATATTTGCCACTGCCCAAATCCATGCGGCTGACTGTATTATTAGTAATCTGCGCTTTAAGTCCGGAGCTTGTTACAATTTCCGAAAGCTGCCCCTTCTTATCGTAAGTTCTTTGAATGTCCGCGCGAGTCACATCAAAATTGAGAATGTCCCCCAAGACAGAATTATTCGAACTATATTGTGTTTCATCACCGGAGATGTTTGTTGTTTTCGAGAGAATGCCGTTTAGGAATTCGAATTTTGAACCATCTGAACTTTCTACATAATTTAATGACCGGTTCAAATCATAACGCAGCAACACGGGCTTAATCGACGGATCGTTATTAACACCTTGTAAACGAGATTCATACCCCCCACCCTGGGTCTCAACAACATAGTCATAGACAAAATGATTCGTGGTTGAAACCTGCTTTAAAATTCCATTTTCATAAACCGTTCTGTCTCCGCCTCTCAGTCCGTACCGAAGTTGTCCTTGTGAATTGTAAAAAGTTACATCACTGCCGAAACTCGCGGCCGAGGATAATAAATTTCGATTTTCAAAATCAACTACATGTTCCGCGAAGGAAGTGCGGGTGCCGTCAGAACTCATGATCACTTCCAATTCGCCGGTACCGGAATACTGCTGCAAAGTTCCCGACACATCCAAAATCTGACGCACCTTACCTTGAATTAACTGAATAACACGGCCGGATTTAAATTTTAAAATCGCATCTGACAATTGCCCTAGTCCATTAAATAGCGTCCTGCCTAATTGTGCGGTTGACTCACCCACAAGATCCGATAGAAGGTCGCCCGAAGCAGCGCGCATTTGAGTCAAATCAAGGTTGAAAAATAAGGAATCATCTTCTTCCAGAATTTCGGTCAGCGGCTGTGTCTGAGCGGCTACATAATCCACTTGAAATGATACGAAAGAGGGCGATGAGGTGTTGGTGCTTTCAACCACTAAAAGATTGGCACCCGGTGCTAAATGCCAATTTTCATGATAAAGCGTTCCATTCATTAAATAACTAAGAACATAATCTGAGCTCGTTGTGTTAGTGGACGATGTTACTTGGATGGGAATATCGAGCGCAATAGATTGGGTGTAAACCGCGCTTAAATTGCCTGCCCTATCCTTGAGTTGATATTGAATCGTTTTGGTTTCGTTACCCCCGTTTAAATTAATGTTTTTTTCGGGCGTAGATGTTTCCCAGCCGGTCCAGCTGCCGCCGTTATCATATGAAAAGCGGACTCCTTGAATACCCGAATTTTCGTCCGTCCCGCTCAATGAAAGCGTAACATCACGATAATATGTGATTGGCGACCCATGATTAATTGTAAATGATCCGGTGGGAGGCACAGTGTCGAGAGTAACGTGAAACTCTTTGACCGTATGATTACCAAGTTCATCGGCGGCTTCGATCGAGAAAATATTAATCCCTTCTTGAAGGGTAAATGTTTTCGTCTGAGCTAAGCCATCCACAATAAACGCGAGATGATAAGAAGACTGGCCCACAAGAATTAAGTTTTCCTGTAAAATTTCAATTCCCGGGCCGATTGTGTCGAGCGTTTCGGTGCCGTCATTCATAAAAGTTTCCACGGTTCCGGCGGGGTAAAGAATTTTGTAACCCGTGGTGAGATTATTCGTTTTAATTTCTTGAATAGTGGAATTCAAAGTAAATTGAGCGGCACGCGCAACCGCCTTCGACCAAGATTCAGGAACAAAAGCACCGCGGTTAAACGCGGGTGTACCAAATAAAACTGTATAATTTCCCGCGGCGGAATTCACAAATTGCGGGTTAGCGAGAACATTTCCTTGCAACCAATTGGAACCATCTCGCGTCTCGATCGCGGGAGGTAAATTTAAACTGCTATATCCACCTTTTTCGGCATTCGCGAAAAGCGTGTTATTGCGAACAGTCGCGCGCCCATTGGCAGGAACGAGACCATATCCGAACTCGTAAATGGACTGGAAGGTGCTGCCCGTAATAATATTATTCTCAACAATCGGTGCTGTTCCGTTCAAAATATTCACAGCAAGGCTATTTGCGGTAAAAGTGTTAAAGCGAATCTGATTGCCGTCTTTTGGCATTTGAACGCCTAAGTTATTGCCCTTGAACAAATTTTTCTCGATCAACACATCCGATACTGCTGCAGAAATATAAACGCCGTAATCCTTATTGCCGCTGATGGTATTGCTCAATACCTGCACATGATCTCCTCGAACATTAACAGCACTCGAGTCTCCCCAACTGTATGGTCCGCCACCCATGATCGTTAAATTTTCAATTTTGTTATCGCCGAGCGCGGTTACGACATCTTTTCGTATCACATTTCCACCATTCAAAATAACCGTATTACGATCCACTCCTTTTAAATTCACACCCGATTTTAAAATGAAATGTCCGTTATAAGTCCCCACATGCAATAAAACAATTTGCCCTGGCTGAGCGCTATCAATCGCGGTTTGCAAATTATCCCCTGAATAAACATCCACATCCGGGAGGCTGCTTTGTTGCAAAGCCTCATTCGCAAATGAGGGACCTGCGAACAATTGCGACTCCGACTCGCCTCGGGCAAGCGGTGACAGGCTTTCTTCGCCAGGCTGATCCAAAGAAATTTCATACTTCAAAACACCACTTTCAAAATGCTGAAGCGTTCCATTCGGTAAAGTTAGATCCCATGATGTTTCATAATCAACATTCCAATTAATTTTTGATACGTTCCCCGCAAGATCCGTTTCGGACACCGAAAACTCATTCATGCCAACGGCCAGCAAACGTGATCCCTTTTTAAGAATACCATCAACAAGATATTCAAAAGCATACTCGGCGGCATGAACAACCGAGGCCTCAGTCAGTAATTTCAAAACTGGCGGGGTTTGATCAAGTGTGATCCGGTCAAACGCAGAAGCGACATTGCCCGCTTTATCATGAACTTCATAACGAATTTCTTTTTCACCGTCTGCGGTCGGAAGTTGAATTAATTTTAACTCTGAAAAATTTTCCCATGCGCTCCAAGTGCTGCCGCCATCTGAAGAAAAACGCACCTGATCAAGACCTGAAAGTGAATCCGCAGCGATCATGGCGATTGTGACCACTTGATCTTTAGAATAGGCGCTTCCCGCATTGATAACAATTGAAGCAGCAGGAGGAGTTAAATCTGAAATAATAGATTTTGAATAAACGACACTGACATTTCCGGCTTTATCAAAATATTTCACATAAACTGTTTTACTGCCGTCACCGGAATGAAGTGTAAAAGATTTTGAAACTGCGTAAGTTTCGGGCGTTGTCCAATCCGCATTATTGGTTGAAAAACTCATACTGCCGACGCCCCCACCCACATCGGCAGCAGAAAGATCAAGTGTCACCGCGGATGAATTGGCGTACGCGGCGCCTGAATTAATGTTAATCGAACCGGTCGGCGCCGCGGTATCCAACAGAACTGAAATAGAAAGAGGCGTTGACCATTTCCCCACTTTGTCTTGAAACTTCACATAAACAGTTTTAGTTCCGGCCCCCGCAGCAAATGTCCAATTCTTAGTTTCCGCGTAATTTTCCGCAATTGACCACCCGCTTGTGCCACTAGCTGAAAAACTCATTTTGCTCAGCCCTGAACCCGCATCCGTGGCTGACAGATTGAGAGTCGCTGTTTGCTGGTTAATAGCTGTCGCGCCGCCATTAACTTGGATGATTCCCGAAGGTGGCAAAGTATCAACAATAATTGATTTAGAATAAACAAGGCTCGCATTCCCTGCTTTATCAAAAAACTTTACGGAAACTGTTTTGCTTCCATCACCAGTAGGCAATATAAATAACTTGGAAGTTTTGTAAGTTTCGGACACTGACCAATTCACGTCATCCGTCGAAAAACTCATCGTGCCCACGCCACTTTTATTGTCCGAACTCGACAAATTCAAAGTCACGGCGGCTTTGAAAGAATACGCGGCACCGGAATTAATATTAATACTGCCTATCGGTAAAACGGTGTCTTTTTGAATGGTCACTGTCTTGATTGCGCTTATTTTTCCAAGCATATTTTGAGCGGTGATTTTAAACGTATTCACACCCTCAACCGGCAAAGCTACTTGAGCCGACCAGGTTGTTGCGTTACGTGGGGAGACAATTTCGCTGCCGTTAATCAAAATAGCTGCGTTCGCTTCTTTTGTTCCGGTAAGAGTTATAACCGGTTGATTGGTAAATGCGGGCACGGCCGATGTCACAACCGGGACCGATGGCGCATTCATATTCAGGCCATTCACGCGGACAAAAACCGCTCCGGTTTGTGCGGCCAACCCGCCATTTGTAGATATGGCAATAAAACGGATAGATTTGATTTTTGTCTTATCAATCGTGTTTAAAATTGAGCTCACCGGAATACGCCAAAATTTTTCAGTGGTATTGGATATGCCATTCAAAGCGATCGTGTCTTTCATTCCCTGGATATCTTCAATTTCAAGCCGCACCGAATTTATGCTGCCTTTAAGACCGAAAGTTAAATAAGTCAAAGCGCTGATATTTTGAGTCTCGACCGCCGGCGTGGACGCATTATCAAAAGAAATATTAAGCCCTGAAAAATCAGACGCCGATGGAACGTTGTAATTTATCTGAATCAAATTTGATGCCGCTGCTTGCAGCTTTGTTTCCGCAGTAGAACCTTCCAGAAGATAAGGCCGGGGGCTGCCGCTTAAAGTGGTGACGCTTGTCGAAGTCAACCCGACGGTGCTTGAAAATGAAATCCGCGCGGGAGGCAAAGCCGGAGTGGGAGCGCTTAGCGGGCTTGAAGTTTCAAAAAAATCAGCGGGTTCGCTTGATTGCGTGGTTGTGGTCGCCGCGAATGGGTCGGTAATCGCTTGCGGCTGACTGCCGGTCATTTGGATCGGCTCAGCTGCCCAGCCGGGATTCATTCCGACTAAATTAGTAAAGGAAAATGTGACAATCAAAAAAAGCGCGGTTGTTTTTTTGGCCATTTTCATAAACTTTTCCGCTCATTGCCGATATAACTTAGAACAACCTGTCGCACTAAATCTGAAACCATGATTGATTGGAGCAGGGCTTGTTCTTTTAGAAATTGATACTCATCGGGCTCTAAAACAAATTTGATTTCCATCCAAACATCCGCGTTATGGCTCTGAGATTTTTTTTCTAAATTCATATCGAGAGCTTACTTATTAAATCTCGAAAAGGTAGACATGACGAACAAGAAACCTGCGAGCAGATATTATCTAACGATATTTATCTATTAATAATATCAACCTCATCTAATAAACAGACTTTGTAAGCCTGTTTAATCAAAGTGAATTTTTTTGAATTTTAGGTTTTTTTAAATAATACGCGCGCGTCTCTTTCAATAAACAGACTTAAATAAACCAAATTTAGTTCTGAAGAAAGCCCGTAAATTGCCGTTAAATTGAAGCGGAATAAATACTGACTTTAGGAACGACGCATGCGTCGGAGGGGAAAAAATGCAGCATTTCAAAAAAATATCAGCTCTTATACTCACTTTATTAATTGCTCTTCCCGCCTCTTCTTTTGCCGTGGGTTCCGGAGGATTTGAAAACGCCTCATTCAGCGCAAAGCAAATTGGGCAAGGTACGTCTGTTACCGCTGTGGCGGATGAACCGGCGACGATTTCCTATAACCCCGCAGGTATCAATGATTTGCCGGGAATTCAATATCAAGGCAATGCCAACTTCATCAACATGTGGACAAGCATTGAAAGCAAGAATGCCACCGGTGGATCCACACAAAGCTCGGCCACAACGGCTATTATCCCGACAACTTACTTGACCATGAATCCCGGAAAGGCATGGGGCTTCAATGATCGCGTCGCATTCGGACTTGGCGTCGATTCTCCTTTTGGACTTGCCAATAAATATGATTCCAATCATACGGCAACGCATTACACAGGCTATAAAAATTGGCTGAAAATGTATACAATCAAACCCGTTGTTTCTTTTCGGCTAGCCGAATGGCTTAGTATTGGCGGCGGCCCGATTTGGAACCGTGTTTTTAATTTCGGGCAAGTTCTAGCTTATCCAAATACAGCCATTATAACTGGGGCACCCGATGGACAGGTTCGCGCAAATTTAAAGGGAAATTCCTGGGGATGGCAAATGGGTATTTTGGCTAAACCCGCGCCGAAACACAAAATTGGTTTTTACTTTCGAAGCCCTGCTTTAATTCGCCTCAAGGGTCTGGCAAAGGGTGAAAATATCGCCAATGATTTTGTTGGAGGAACAAGTGGGCGATTTGAAACCGGTGTTCACACCAAGCTGCATTTGCCTATGAATATGACATGGGGTTATGAATACACGATCAATAAAAAAACCAGTGTGAGTACCGATTTTGGATTCACGCGCTGGTCAGTTTTTGACAATTTAAATGTTCCTGTTGATCCAATTGCCGGAACAAACTTGGGGGGTCTTAGCGGCTTTCATAACACTTTGCTTAACAGTCTTTTCAATACGCCGGGCCCGGGAGGAGCTACCGACAAAGACTATCACAACTCATTCACTTTTGGATGGGGTGTATCCCACAAAGCAACGGACAAGCTCACACTCCGCGGAGGTAATTATTATTACACAACCCCGGTAAGCGGACACCACCTTACCCCTGCCGTTCCTGATAGCAACCGCACAGGCGTAACCGTTGGTTTGGGTTACAACTTGACTGACAATTTAGTTTTAGATGCGGCATATGATGCCATTTTCTTTTTCAATCGCGGCGTTGATAATGAAATCGGTAACGCATTACCTGCGAGCTCTGTAGATGGTACATATAAGTCATTTATTCATGTGTGGAACTTCAGTTTAACTTATAAGTGGGATGGCCTTAAATCAACTCCGAAGGTTGAAGACTGGGAAGGCTCGACCGTCGCAAAATAATTCATCGTCATAGATTAAGGGGAGAGACTTATAGGTCTCTCCCCTTTTTTTGTCTATAATCCCTTTTTCACGTCATTCCCGCCTGCCTGCCGGCAGCAGGCGCCGGCGAGAATCTAGCAATACTTAACACTGGATCCCCGCTTCCGCGGGGATGACAATGCCGGTTAAATAAATAAAGTGAAAGCATGAGCATTATCAAAATCGAAAAGATCGGTTACGGCGGCAAAGGTATCGGGCGGCTTGAGGGCAAAGTTTATTTTGTCGAAAATGCTTTACCCGGCGAAATGGTTGAGATTGAAATTCTCCGCGACAAAAAGAATTTTACCGAAGCACGTGCGATTCAAATTGAGAATCCTTCCGCTGCCCGCGAAATTCCCCCCTGCCCGTATTACGGTTTTTGCGGCGGCTGCCAGTATCAGCACATGAGTTACGCTGAAGAAATCCGCTGGAAAGAAATTCAAATTCGCGAGTCCCTGCAGAAACAGCTGCCGCTTTCCGATGAAATTTTCCTTCCGATCATCGCGAATTCAAATCCTTACGGTTACCGCAACCATATTACATTGCATCGCGCGAAAGACAGCGGCTGGGGTTTTGTGGATGAAGACAACGAAAGCACAATCGCTATCCAATCTTGCCTGCTTGGAAAAAAAGAACTAAATGATTGGATTGCGACCGGAACCACGAGCCACGAATCACGAACCACGGATCACGCGCGAATAACTATTCGCATTGGTGCGGCGGGAAAAGTCACGACAAGCGCGGAAGATACCTTTTTTAATATCCCGGTCGGGAATGTGCGTATGCGAACACACTCGCGCTGCTTTTTTCAAAACAATCTTGAAATGACGCTCAAAATCGCGGAGAAAATCCACGCGCAGTACGAGAGTTTAAAACCTCAGCATTTTTGGGACCTTTACGCGGGTGTGGGTACATTTACGATGCTGGTTCATCCGAGCCGTTCTCAAACGCTTTGTGTTGAAAGCCATCCGGAAGCGGTTGACGCATTACATATGAATCTGAATAACGCGGGGCTTGCCGCGGAAATCGCGCCGGAACCGGTGGAAGACTGCATTGAAGACATTCTGGATGAGAACCGTAAAGG
>JAYSWD010000151.1:0-3475 GCA_043718225.1 Candidatus Omnitrophota bacterium | reverse complement strand
ATGTTCGCTGCATTTAAAATCTTGCCGATATCGCTGTTCAATACTTTTTGGAATTCATAATTCCCGGCCTGAAAGTTTGCTTTTGAAATATCAAGCGTTGAAGCAATTAATGACGCAGTATTGATTGCTGCGTTCGCGTGAAAGTTAATCCCATTCGTGTTCACCAGAAAAACAATGCCGTTCGAATAAAGCGCGCCCCAAATGTCACTCACGCTGCCGCCCATCACCCGGTTCAAAATACTGCTCGTTTCATTCGGCAGAATAAACCGTACAGATTGATTGGCTCCGATGGAAAAACTATCCCAGTCAATCGTCGCAAGGTTAGGGGCGTTGATAATTAAAATATCGGGAGTGGATGCCGCGTCAATCGTCACGCCGTCGCTGGCAACCATGCCGCTGGGTAATTCCTGCGCCATCAGCGGCTGTGCCAAAACTAAAAAAGACAAAACGATGCGGAATAAATCGCAGGTCACTTTTCCCAAAGTTTGTTTCTTCGTTTGAGTTTTTTTCATAGTTGTAAACACACCATAGCACTCCCTATATAAAAATAACATCGATTAGGATAATTGCAATACTCTTTATAGCAAAATATAACATTTGTAAGTACTGATATTCCAACGGGTTAACCATTACTCGATCCCGGATCAAGTAAATTTTCTCGATCCGGGATCGAGTTGGGTTAGTTAAGCTGGGTTTTGGGAAGAATAAAAGGAACTAACTATAAGTCAATTTTGTAATTTGCACTTGCACTGAAGGTGCAAAGCCGATAGGGCGCTCGCAGCGATTGGTTAGACCGAAGGTCTAGATAAATGCTGCGTATTTAGCGTAAGGTGCAGCTCCGCGGGCAATATTAAAAGCTCCGCCAAATACTCCGCCCAATGTTCTCATCGTTCCTCTCATCGCTCCGGCGATAATTCCGAAGGGAAAAGACTGTACCGCACCTTTAAGAACTTCTGTCGGAAGCGCAAGCGCCCCTCCCACAACTTGACTGGTGCCATTGGCTATATAACCAATATCACGGACAGGATTTTCAGCGCGCGCGCCAAAACAAACCGATACCATAAATGCGCAAAGCAGAAGGCTTCTTGAAAATGTTTTTGAGTCGCTCATGCCTTAATTTACGGCATCTTCCGGCAATGCATAAGCCTTATTTGGCCCCGGGCGCACACTTATCCTTGCAGTAAATAGGTTGATATTTTAGGGATTTTGAATACGATAAGCCCCTATGAAGAACATTCTAATTACAGGCGGAGCGGGATTCATCGGAGCCAATCTCACCATGGAGCTTCAAAAGCGCTATCCCGAAGCTAAAATTACGGTTTTGGATGACTTCCGTGTCGGTAAATTTAAGAATCTGCTTGGTTTCCATGGCGACTGCCTGGCTTTCAATGTCGCGGATAAATCTTGGCTTGATTGGGCTTATGCTCAGGATTGGGATCACATTTTCCATTTGGCTTCAATTACGGATACAACCGTGATGGATGAACGCAAGATGATGAATGAAAACATCGAAGGCTTTCGTAACATTCTTGAACTCGCTTTGAAGAAAAAAGCTTCCGTGGTCTGGGCGTCTTCCGCCGCGACTTACGGCAGCGTGGATAAACCGGTCGTTGAATCTCAAGCCGGACAGCCGAATAATATTTACGGTTTTTCAAAATGGATCATGGAAGGCCTTGCTCGCAAATACCACGATAAAATTAAAGTTGTCGGTTTGCGCTACTTCAATGTCTTCGGCCCGGGCGAATATTATAAAGGCCACGCCTCAAGCATGATTTACCAACTCACCCTTCAAATCATGAACGGCAAGCGCCCGCGCATTTTTAAGCACGGTGAACAAAAGCGTGATCATATTTATGTGAAAGACGTGGTCGATGCTACGATCCGCGCGCACACCTCAAAACAAAGCACGGTCATGAATCTTGGGACCGGCGCGTCGACTTCATTCAACGACGTGATTGCCGCCATCAACGAGGCCTTGGCCACGAATGTTGAGGCCGAATTTTTTGATAATCCGTTTCCGTTTTACCAAAATTTTACTCAGGCGGACATGACCCATCACAAAGCCATGACCGGTTTCACCTGTAAATATACGGCCCGCGAAGCCATCATCGATTATGTGCGCAATCATCTTAAGATTACTTCGGGTTTAACGATCACGACCATTGAAAACAGAAGCTTCGCAACACCGGCGGCCCGAATTGTTTAGCTCTGAGCTGCGCTCAGCCGCGAAAGGCACTTTATGAAACGTGAGCAATTTATTTCAGCTGTTTTTCTGGTTGTTCTTGTTTACGTGGCCTGGCAGATTTTTTCGATTTTTTCTGTTTTTTCATCGGCTATTTTAGGCGCGGCCGTATTGGCCTTTTTGTTTTATCCCATTCAAAAAAGATTAGAGAAAGGCCTGCGCAGCAACACCCTCACCGCCGTACTGATGACGGCTTTAATTTTCTTCGTCGTTTTTCCGCCGATGCTACTCTTGATTTTCAGTCTTTCAACGCAAATCATCGATTTATCCCAGGCGGCTTTAAAGTTTGTCCAGGAGGGCGGTGTTGAAAAATTAATCCATGACATTCAAAACCATCCCTGGTTTCAAAGCATGCAGCACCAGACGACCGACTGGGAGCTTCTTCAAAAGAATTTATCGGGCTGGATCCTCGGAGCCGCAAAAAACCTGGGAAATGCGACGGCGGGTAAATTGGGCGTCCTTACAAAGAATCTTTTTTTTATCGGGCTCAATGTTTTTTTCATGTTCATCCTTGTCTTTATTTTTTTAAAAGACGGCAACAAAATTTACGCTTTTATTTATCAAAGCGCGCCGTTTGAAGAAAAAACGAAGCGCACCATTTTCGACGAAATCACGGGAACTTTCGAAGCCGTTATTCGCGGACAGGTTTTGGCGGCCTTGGCGCAGGCACTTGTAGCCACTGTTCTTTACGCCTCTCTCGGCATTCATGCTTTTCTCTTTTTCGGTGTGCTGACCTTTATTATGGCTTTGGTGCCGGTGGGCGCGGCGGCCGTTTGGCTGCCGCTTGTCGTTTGGTTTTTCATGACCGGAAAAATTTCTCAGGGCTGGATTATGCTGATCGCGGGGATTGGAATCAGTTTCATCGACAATTTTATTAAGCCCTTGATCATCGGCGAGCGCACCAAGCTACCCTATTTTGTGCTTTTTTTCGGAATCGCGGGGGGCATAGTGGTTTATGGTTTCAGCGGCGTCTTTATCGCGCCCGTGGTTCTCGCGCTGTTTTTTGCGCTGGTAAAAATCTATCGCGAAGAATATCTACACGCTCATTCCACGCATTATCCGCATTCGAAACGCTAGGTCGTTAAGGCATCAGAGTTAGTAGAATCGCTTCAGGCATTGAAAAAAAACGGATCCGCATGAACCGGCTGCTGCCCATACCGCGCGAAACACAGCAGGCAATATTCATGAATTTGCAAATTCCCGCCGCGAAATGATGCCCGAGACGCGTTTGAG
>JAYSWD010000016.1:0-8341 GCA_043718225.1 Candidatus Omnitrophota bacterium | reverse complement strand
TGCAGAAATTTCTTTTTGACCGGTGCGTGATCGAAAATAAAAGCGTCGTTTTGATCGTTGATGAAGCGCAGAAATTAAGTGATTTTTCAATTGAAATGCTGCGGGTAATTCTTAATTACGAAACGAATCAGAATAAAATGCTCCAGCTGGTTTTGATGGGGCAGTTGGAACTTTATTCCAAGATCTCGCAATTCCCAAATTTCATGGACCGAATCAGTTATAAGTACACGCTGAATCCGCTCGGATTGAAAGATACGAAAGAATTAATTGAATTTCGTATTAAGCATGCGGGCTATCAATCACAGCACCCGCTTTTTAGCAATGAAGCCATTGAGTTTATTCACCAGGTCTCAAAAGGATATCCTCGGAAAATCACGTCGCTTTGCCATCGCGCGCTGAAGACTTTAGTGATGAAGCAAAAGTGGATTGTGGATGCCGATTTGGTTCGGGAGATTATCGATGAGGATGTCCGTTTAGGATGGCAGATTCCGGTTCATCATTAACTCCTGAAAAGCGCCTTCTCAATCTGATTGAAAGCGGCGGCAAGGGCGAAGCTGCGCCGGCAACCAGCTCAAGGCCGGCGGGAATCGGCGCCGCTGACAGAGGGTTAAATGCCATCGGTTCAAAGGCTGAAGTGGTCAGTTCGCTCGAAAAATTTAAGCTTTTTTGTGTAAACTTTAAAAAGCAGTTTGGAATTAAAACGGTCAATAGGACGGCACGTATTTTGCTTGCCAGTTTGGCTTTAGTGACGATCGCCAATGCGGTGTATGAAATGAAAATCGCCGGGCGCGATCCGTTGTACGGTTTGGATGCTCCGGAACGGAAACTTACGCATATTGATGTCGATGAGCCGTCGATGAGTGCGGGGCAAATTCAAAACCAGGACGCGCGGAATGTTTTTGTGCCATTTGCCAAGCGCGATGAATTGCTGGCGGCAAAGCCGGATTCATTATCGGGTTCCGGAAAGCTGGTTGAAATGACGAAGACCATGAAATTGACCGGGATATCTTTTAATCCGGCTGATGACAACGCCACTTATTGCATGATCGAGGATTTGCAGAAAAATATCACGGTATTTTTGCGAGTCGGTGATCAGATTTCGGGAATGAAAGTCGCTAAGATTCTTGAGGAGAGCGTGGAGCTCCAATACGAAAATGATAAAATTGAACTCAGATAGATTCACTCAAAAAGAGAGCGTTGAGATTTCCAAGATAATTTTTTTGGCAATTGTTTGTTTATTTATTGCCGGTTGTCTCTCAGCCGCCTTTGCGTTTTCCCCTGGTGATGTGGTCTCTCCCGAAATGGAGCAAAAACTCGAAAAAACAATTTTTCTTGATTTGCGAGATATCAATGTTGTAGACGTTTTTAAGTTTATCGCCGTGCAGGGCAACGTGAATGTAGTGACCAGTAAAAATGTGCAAGGCCGGTCGACGCTTGTTTTGAAAAACGTAAAAATTAGAGACGCGCTCGATATTCTGGTTATTTCAAACGGTTTGGCTTATGAAGTTCGGGAAAATATTATTTACATCATGAGCGAGGAAGAGTATACGCAAACCCGCGGAAAAAGTTTCAACGATAAGCGCAAAGTCTTAACGCGTACTTTGATTTATGCCAAGCCAACGTATGTCGTGACCACGCTCCAGGCTGTTCAGAGCGCGCTCGGGAAAGTGGTTGTGGATGAAGACACCGGAACGGTGGTTATGATTGATACCGCTGAAAAGTTGACGCAAATGAATGCTTTGCTTGACCAGCTTGAGCATAAGCTTGAGACGAAAGTGATTCCGCTTCAATATGCGAACGCGAAGGACATTGAAACGCAACTGAAACCTTCCATCGACGCAAAAGGCGTGGGGACGATCATAGCAGATGAACGTTCCAATCAAATTGTGCTGAGCGCCTATCCTGGACGAATGGAAAGTTTGCTTCCTACGGTTACCGCTCTTGACCGCCAAACCAAAGCTGTTTTGATTGAGGCGCGTATTTTGCAGCTCACGCTCAACCCGAGTTATGATTACGGAATTGACTGGGAAAAACTTTTTAAGAGTCACAATGGCCTTGATTTTAAAGGATCATTTCCGATTGATTCCACAACAGCGCATGCCGCGACCAATTTCGGAAAAATTGCTGTGGGAAACATCAATGACGGCGACCTCATGGCTGACATACGTTTTCTTAAGCAAGTGACCAATACAAAGGTTCTGGCCAATCCGCGCGTGATGATTCTGAACCATCAAGAATCAAAAATTAATATCGGTGACCGGATTCCTTATGTCGTTACGACAACGACAGGAACAGGAACGACCGCTTCCGTCAGTGAAGAAATCCGGTTTATCGATGTGGGAATCAATCTTTCCGTAACGCCCACGATTAATGACGACGGTTACATCACGATGAAAATCAGGCCCGAAATTTCAAGCCGTACCGGCGATTTGACCACGCCCACTGATAATATTATTCCGCTTGTTAATACAACCTACATTGATACAGCCGTAATTGTTAAAGACGGAGTGACAATTATTCTCGGTGGATTACGCCGGGATGATGTTAGTGAAAAAAAGAAAGGCGTCCCTTATCTTATGGATATGCCTTGGATTGGCGGCGCGTTCAAAAGCCGCAGTGATTCAATCTCACGTACTGAAATTCTTGTTTTTATTACGCCTAAAATTGTTACCGGGGCAAATGATGTGATTGATAATAACATCGCGATCAAAACCGGGCCGCTTCCTGGCAGCCGGACTGCCTTTACCCCTGTTCAGCAGGTTTCAACTCAAGCTATGGACGCACAATCCGCGGGCACACTGCAGCAAGGAGCGACATTATGAAAAACAGAATTAAACTTTGTGTCTTTGCGTGGGCCTTTCAATTGATTTTAGGCGGAGCGGCCGGAGCGGCGACTGACCAGAAAGTACCGCAGGTTACTCCGGCAGAGACACGAAAAGAAGCATCCAAGGGAGAAAATGAAGAGACACTTTTTAATACGCTGAATGAGGCGCTTGAAGAGAATAGGAAAGTTCGTCTTGCGATGAAAGAGATGCAACTGGCGCTTCAGAAAAAAACCATCGAAACGGAAGATTTAAAATCTGAGTTGAGAAAATTAGAATCGCTGGCGCTCGAAAGAAACCGTGAATTAGGCCAAAAAGTAAAAGATTTGGATTCTCAAATTAAAACAACCAATGAAACCGCGTCAAAATTTGAACTGGAAAAAGATGAATTTACCAGAGAGAAAAAGCGGATCAAAGAAGAGTCGCGCTCGTCGCAGCTTGAAAATTCAAAATTAAGAAAAATGCTTGCGAATGCCGTGCTTCAGGATGAAGAAGATGCGATTTTGACGACAGCCCGCGAAAACAGCGAAGTGGCCAGAAAAGCACAGGAACGTGTGATTCAGCTCAATACCGAAAATCAAACATTCAAAAACGATATCGCGACCGTCTATTATCAAATGGGAAATATTTTATTTCAGGTCAAGCGCTATCCCGAAGCGGCCGAGGCGTATAAAAAAGTCATTGGATATGACCAGGCTAATTCATGGGCTTATCATAATTTGGCGGTGATCGAAGATTTTTACCTGAATGATTCATCGGCAGCATATGAGCATTATCAGCTTTACTTAAATTACAAACCCGCGGGTGAAGACGCGCAAGAAGTTCGGCGCCGTGTCTTGGATCTCAACATGCTGAATAAAATTTCTCCTGTAACACCGCTCAAAGGCGATTTTGACAAATTTCATCAGGAAAGCAGCCGCGCTAAACTTTAGAATTGCTCCCGACCAGCAAAAGTAAAGCCTGCATCGCAGGTTTTTAGCATATCCGCAATAGCCCCTTTCTTTTAATGAGCGGACATTTTCTCCCAAAAAATATCTAAAAAAGGGCACAATTTTCCTATACAATATGCCGTTAACTTATTGATATGTATGGCTTTAAGTGTGTCTAAAAAAAATCGATCAATAACGATCAAAAACTAGCATCATATAGAGACTTTTCTATATTTTGTGATAGTATTTAGTATGTCAGCAAATGCGTGTATTTGCTGCGGGTGTATTTTGTTAAAGAAATGCATAAAACTTGTGGTCTTGTAACATGAAAATTCGGATGTCGACCACAGCGCTGAGTCTTGTTTTGAAATGTCGCATGCGACATTTCAGATATGCCGAAGCACTTGTAAATCGCAAACCTGTTGAAAGACGGGGACGCAAAGCCATAGGTCTAAATCTCGAAGGGGTTTACCAGAGACATGATAGCTAGGTTGCCAAGTTGGCGAAAAATAAAATCTTGGGTTTTGAGCTCTCATGTTTCCACTTTTTTAAAGTTGCGAAGCTTCATTTCTTTTTCTTTCATCTCCGTTTTTATTTTTTTATGCTTTTCCCCCGCCATTGCTTTTGGGAACGGTCTCGCCATTTCTAATTCTGAACTCGTTGACCAAAATACATCCAATGACACGATTGATGTTGAATTTGATATTACTACATGGGGCAATTCTTGGCGCGACGGAGAAAATTACGATGCGGTATGGGTCTTTGCCAAATATTGTACGACAAACTGTTCCACAACAAATGGCACTGCCGTATGGAGTCATGCCACATTAAAAACTGCGGGAACAAATCCATCCGGTGTTGCGCGCGGTTCCGGCACTTTGCTTGACATCATCGTCACGAACGATAAAAAAGGCGCATTCATTCAACGCACCGGCCAAGGAAGCGGAACGGTCACAACAACTGATATGCAATTGCAATGGGATTATGGCAATGATGGTGTGAGTGATTCTGCGGTGATTGCTTCAACAACTAAAGTCCGTGTTTTTGGAATTGAAATGGTTTATGTGCCGCAAGGCCCCTTTTATCTTGGTGATGCTGCGGACGGGACAGCCAACGGCACCGCCTACAATTTGGAATTTGGTGGGGCCGCTACCAGTCTTCCGGGATTAATCGCTGGCGGAGAAGCTCTCACATTCAATACTACGGCAGGGACTTTTCATTACAACAATGCTGGCGCCCCAAATGCGAATGACTCAGTAGACGGCACAATTTTTACTTTGCCTGAAATATATCCCCTTGGTTACAGCGCGCGATATGTCATGAAGTATGAAGTTACAGAGGGACAATGGGTTGGTTTTATCAACACTTTGCTATTAGCCGCTCAGACAACCCGCGATATGACTTCTGCCACCGGAAAAAATGCTGATTATTCGGCGGGCGTTACGCCGGCCACAAATCGCAACACGCTTGCTTGGGCTTCGGGCGGGGCCGCGAGCACAGCGCGTGATGATCGGGCCATGAATTGGATAAGTTGGCCGGATTTAGCCGCTTATTTAGATTGGGCTGCGCTGAGACCGATGAGTGAACCTGAATATGAAAAATTTACGCGTGGGCCGGTTTATCCGACAGTAGCGGCTTATTCTTGGGGAACCACGACAATTCAAGGCTGTGTAGCAGGGGGTCATTCTGGTGCCGGCACCGGTTCCGAAACTTGCGTTGATGCGGGCGCGGCACCCTGCACGGCAGCCGGCGCTTGTTATGTGACTTACAACAACATCACTTTTAGCGATGGATTAGCTAACGCTGATAATCAAACTGGCGCTACCCGCGCGGGAATCTATGCCACCGGTTCAGGAACGCGTGCTAATTCGGGCGGCAGTTATTGGGGCATCATGGATATGACCGGTAACGTTACCGAAACGGTTGTTGGTATCGGTTGCATCGGTGCTTCTGCCAATAACTTTACTAGTCGTCAATTTGCAGGCTCACACGGAGACGGAGTTTTAACCACCGTTTCAGGTAATGAAGGTAATGCAACCAACTCGGACTGGCCGGGGATATCAGCAACTGTTTCACAAGGCATTAACGCCACGACCGCAGCCGCGGGTATGGGAACGCGGGGTGGAAGCTGGAATACAACGACAGTTGCGCTTCTAGGGGTTGCGAATCGTACGGGATCATGCACAGCAGTAACGCGGTTAAGTACGTCCGGCGGACGAGGCGTGCGAGATGAAGTATCATAATTTTATGAAGTTTATTGGGAGATTTATTTTTCTTGGATAAGCATGATTGGAAAATAAAAGCTGGGGCATGGTTGCTGATTGCTGCGACTTTTTTTTGGCAAGTCAGCCCGCATTCCGCTTTTGCTGTAATTTTCACCGGCGGCGCAAACGACGGATTTTCATTCCCTGCTACTGACGCAACATCGACAAACACGGCGTCTACACTTTCATTTACGACTTCACCAGGTTCCTCAGTTGCGGGGCAAGTTTTTTCAGTTCAACCGGTAATTAATGTTGTCGATCGTAACGGGCAGGTTGTGACGGGCGCAACTTGTACCAACGCTACGATGAGTGTGACTAATAGTTCCGGTGCCGGAACTCTGGGTGGCACAATTACAGGTTTGTCATTTTCGAGCGGTAGTTACACAGCGACCAACCTTTTTATCGATATGCCGGGTGATCTTTATACATTGTCTATCGGTTCGGGAGGCGGTACATGTACGGGAATGACGGCGACTTCATCGTCTTTCGTTGTAACTGCTTCAGATTATCAAGTGCAATCAGAGTTGCTTTTCGATTCAAGTGCTACCGCTTATTACATTCACAGCTGGCTTGAAAGCGGCGGCAAAATTGTTACAGATGCAAACTGGGCAGTCTCAGATATTACTACTACCGTGGTCGATTCAACTGAAGTCGCAGCGGCAGCTCCGAGCGCAGCAACTTTGAATGCTGGGAAAACAGCCTTTAGACAATTGTGGGCGCCCGCCGATTTAAATGAAGTTTATCGCGGTACGGTCACCATCACTTATCCCAACGGGAGTGGAAAAACTTATTCTGGTTTTGCGACTTATAACCCCAACGCACAGGGAAATATTAAAAGTTTACAGAGCTCAGCGAGCGCGCTACAAAGCGATGTGACCGCGATTAAAGCCAAAACAGACTTAGCTAACTGGTCGGATATCAGCGCGATCAAAGATGCCGTCGGCGCGAATCTGACCGACAGCGTTTATACCAAAGTCGGCAGTATTTTAACTTCGGTGAATAAAGCCAATTGGGATGATTTAGCGGTGATGGGAAATGCCGGTGTAAATTGGTCCGGAATTACGGCGTTATCAAGAGGCCAGATTAATTGGTCGGATTTTAAAGTGCTTACCAATTCTCAAATTCGCTGGGGTGAAATCGCGGGCTTTAGCGCGGCGGGATTGAATTGGACCAACTTAATGGAATTGACCGCAAAAAATGTAAATTGGGCGGATATCGGAAGGCTTACTTTGGCGGGAGTGAATTGGACGGATTTAAATGTTCTCACGCGAACCGGTGTGAATTGGGCGGACATCAAAACCTTATCGGTCGCGCGAGTCAATTGGAGTGATTTCGAAATTTTAACGAAGGCCGGAGTCAACTGGTCAGAGATTAATGCCTTTTCGGATGCCGGCATCAATTGGACCGACATGAAAAGGCTGACCATTGCCGGTGTGAACTGGGAAGATTTGAATGTCATGACCCAAATGCGCGTGAATTGGGCGGATTTGAAAAAGCTGACAGAAGCGGGCGCGAATTGGGATGATTTTGCCCGCATGACCGGCGCGCATGTGAATTGGCAACAGACAATCAATTGGGACAATTTAGCCGCGTTGACAACCGCGGGCGTGAATTGGACCGATATGCAAAAAATGACTGTCGCGAATGTGAATTGGACGGGCCTCGATGTCATGTCCCGGGCCGGCGTCAATTGGTCGGACTTCGGTGTTCTGACGCGTGCGGGCGTGAATTGGACGGATATTAATACGTTGTCGAAGGCGGGCGTTAACTGGAGTGGCATGTATGCTTTGTCAACAGGTGGAATCAATTGGGATGATATCGAATCCATGAGTAAGGCGAATATGAATTGGTTAGGGCTGAATGCGCTGGCTACAAGCGCAGTCAATTGGGCTGACATTAGTGTCTTGTCACGATCCGAAGTCAATTGGGCAGCATTAAATTCGCTCGCTGTCGTGGATTGGGTCGCGGTCCAAAACATGGTTTCAAGCGGCGTGAATTGGGATGATCTTGAGATGCTATCCAAGACAGGCATTAACTGGACGGATATCAATGTTCTCTCCAAGGCGGGTGTGAATTGGACAGATATCAATGTTCTCTCTAAAGCAGGAGTGAATTGGATGGATATCAACGTGCTCTCGCGCACAGGCGTAAATTGGGATGACATCGACGTGCTTTCGAACGTGGGTGTGAATTGGGATAACGTCGATGCGCTTTCAAATGCGGGCGTGAACTGGGACGACATTGAGTCATTGTCGAAGACGGGAATCAATTGGACGGATATTAATGTGATGTCAAAAATCGGAGTGAACTGGAGCGATATCAATTC
>JAYSWD010000150.1:0-10816 GCA_043718225.1 Candidatus Omnitrophota bacterium | reverse complement strand
TATATCCTTACTATTCTTCAGTTTACTTGAGAGGAGCTAGTTTATGTTTGATCGTTTTACAGAGCGCGCTCGCAAAGTCATTATTCTTGCCAAGGAAGAAGCCAAACGTTTTAATCATGATTATATCGGCACGGAGCATATTTTACTCGGCCTCATCAAGGAAGGCGAAAGTGTCGCCGCGGCTGTTTTGCAGAACTTAGGCCTTTCGCTGGAAACAATCCGCCTCGAAGTGGAAAAACTCGTGCAATACGGGCCGAGCACCATGGTTTCCGGTGATATTCCCTTTACTCCCAAAGCCAAGAAAGTTATCGAGCTGGCCATGGATGAAGCCCGCCGTTTGGGCCATAACTATATCGGGACAGAACATTTACTCTTAGGTCTGATCAAAGAAGGCGAAGGTGTTGCCAGCCACGTGCTCATGAATGTCGGCCTTGACCTCAATAAAGTTCGCGCGGAAGTTATCAAATTACTCGGCTCCGCGTCTCCGCAAGGCGAGGGTGCTGAACCCAATCCCGCGGTGGGTAATAGCGGCGGCGGAAATACGGGTGGCGGCAGCGGCGGCAGTAAAGCCAAGACAAAAACTCCGGCACTGGATGCTTTCGGACGCGACCTTTCCATTCTCGCGCGCGAATCCAAATTGGATCCGGTTGTCGGGCGCGAAGATGAAATTGAACGTGTGATTCAGATTTTGGCGCGGCGCACAAAAAATAATCCTGTTCTTCTCGGTGAAGCGGGTGTCGGTAAAACCGCGATCGTCGAAGGCCTTGCGCAGCGCATTTATTCGGGCGATGTTCCGGAAATTTTACAGGATAAACGTATTGTCGTGCTTGACCTCGCGCTGATGGTCGCGGGCACCAAATACCGCGGACAATTTGAAGAACGCATTAAGGCGGTGATGGATGAAATCCGCCGCAGTGAAAACGTCATGATTTTTATCGATGAAATTCATACTTTAGTCGGTGCCGGCGGCGCGGAAGGCGCGATTGATGCCTCCAATATCTTAAAACCCGCGCTTGCACGCGGCGAAATCCAATGTATCGGCGCGACCACTTTGGATGAATACCGGAAGTATATCGAAAAAGATGCCGCGCTCGCGCGTCGTTTTCAAACGGTGATCGTTGATCCGCCATCCGTTGATAACGCGATTTTAATTTTGAAAGGTTTGCGCGAAAAATACGAACTACACCACAAATTAAAAATAACCGATCACGCGATTGAAGCTGCTGTGCGTTTCTCCGACCGTTATATCACGGGCCGTTTTCTTCCCGATAAAGCGATCGACGTGATTGATGAAGCTTCTTCGCGCGCGCGCCTTTCCGTGACGACTTTGCCGAAAGACCTCAAAAAAATCGAAGTCGAAATCGAAGGGCTAAAAAGCGAAAAAGAAGCCGCGATTAAAGGCCAGGATTTCGAAAAAGCGGCTCGTCTTCGTGATGAAGAACGCAAAGCCAAAGAACGCCTCGCCGGTATCAAGAAAACCTGGAAAGAATCCAAGTCGGAAATAGAAATCAGCGTGTCTGAGGAAGATATCGCTTATGTCGTCTCCAAATGGACCGGAGTGCCGCTCGCGAAACTCGAGGAAAAAGAAACTTCACGTCTGCTTAAAATGGAAGATGAACTTCACCGCGGGGTAATCGGCCAGCATGAAGCAATTCGCGCGATTTCTGATGCGGTGCGGCGTTCGCGCTCGGGTTTGCGTAATCCCAAACGCCCGATCGGCTCTTTTATTTTTCTTGGCCCCACCGGCGTGGGCAAAACGCTGCTCGCGCGTACGCTCGCAGAATTTATGTTCGGCGATCCGGACGCGACGATTGTGGTCGATTGCTCGGAATACGGCGAAAAATTTAACGTCTCGCGCTTAGTCGGCGCGCCTCCGGGCTATGTCGGCTATGAAGAGGGCGGGCAGTTGACCGAAAAAGTACGGCGCCGGCCTTACTCTGTGGTTCTCTTTGATGAAATTGAAAAAGCGCATCCGGATATTTTCAGCATTTTGTTGCAGATGATGGATGAAGGCCGGCTGACGGATTCATTCGGGCGTAAGGTTGATTTTCGCAACACTATTGTAATCATGACTTCTAACGTCGGTGTCGGCATGCTGAAAAAGCAGGACTCCATGGGCTTTATCCAAGAGCGAGACGATGTGGATTATGAAAACATGAAGAAAAAACTTCTCGATGAAACCAAAAAAGTGTTTCGTCCGGAATTTCTCAACCGCGTGGATGATATTATTGTTTTTCATCCTTTGCGCCGCCAAGACCTTCAGCAGATTATTCATATCGAACTCAAGGAAGTCCGCGACCGTCTGAAAGATAAAAAGATGGAGCTTGTCGTCACGGATGAAGTTTTGAAGTTTCTCATCGACGAGGGCTATGATCCTGTTTTTGGCGCGCGGCCGCTTAAGAGAACAATCCAAAAGCATATTGAAAACGTGCTTGCGGAAGAAATTCTCTCCGGAAAATTTAAGGACGGCGATAAGTTGAGCGCCGAACTTCATGGCGGCCGTATTAATTTTGAAAAAGCGGTCAGCTGACATGTTTAGCTCTGCGCCTTCGGGCGCAACCGCTATGAAGGAACAAAAGTAAAGCAGCATGATTCAGCGCAGCCAGCTCAAAACCCTCATTCATTTAAAGCATACCGTTGCCAAATCGGGCGCCGCAATTATTTTATTCTTCTCCGATATCGGCGGAATCAATATCCTGCTCTCACGCACCGTCGGCTTTATTTTTCGCGGTGAAATCCGCTGGAAAGCGACAATCGACCAGATGTTTAAGATCGGCGTGACTTCGCTGCCGCTTGTTTCTTTAACTTCGCTTTTTACCGGGATGGTGCTCGCTCTTCAATCCGCGTATCAGCTCCGCCTTTTTACGGCGCAGCAATTTACCGCTGATCTTGTCGCGCTTTCCATTTGCCGCGAGCTGGGACCGGTTTTAACGGCGATGGTGGTCTCAGGCCGCGTCGGCGCTTCGATCGCGGCGGAGCTGGGCACGATGAAAGTGACCGAACAAATCGACGCTCTTAAGTCGCTTGCAATGAATCCCATTGAGTACCTTGCTGTTCCGCGCTTTCTAGCGGCAATTCTGATGCTGTTTGTCTTGACGATTTACGCGGATATTATCGGAATGCTCGGCGGTTATTTGGTATCTGTTTTTAAATTAGGAATCAGCTCGCATGAATACATCAAGCGCTCGGTGGATTCACTGATGGTGAAAGACATTATGACCGGCTTGATCAAAGCATTTTTTTTCGGAGGCATCATTTCGATTGTGGGATGTTTTTACGGTTTTAATACTCGAGACGGAGCTGAAGGCGTCGGCCGGGCGACAACTTATGCTGTGGTTGTGGCGCTGATCGCGGTTATCGCTTCCGACGTGCTGTTCACCGCTATTTTCTACTTCTTTTAATATGAAAATTGAAATTCGCGACATTTATAAATCTTTCGGCACCAAAGCGGTGTTAAGCGGCGTCAATCTTGTGATCAATGAAGGAGAAACGTTGGTTGTCATCGGAAGTTCGGGCGGCGGAAAAAGTGTTTTGCTCAAACTGATTACGGGTCTGCTCGAGCCGGACAAAGGCGAGATTCTTTACGACGGCCGTACGCTTGCGAGCATGACTACCGAAGAAGCGGAAGCGCATCAAATGAAATTCGGAATGCTTTTTCAAAGCGCGGCGCTTTTCGATTCACTGAGTGTTTTGGAGAATGTGGGCTTTGTTTTGCAGGAGCACCGGGGCATGACAAACGCGCAAATTAGGCCGATTGTACGTGAAAAATTGCGGATGGTCGGCCTTGAAGGCGTGGAGCATCAAATGCCCGCGAGTCTCTCCGGCGGAATGAAAAAAAGAGTGGGGCTGGCCAGGGCCATATGCTATGATCCGCAAGTTATTGTGTATGACGAGCCGACAACGGGGCTCGACCCGATTAATTCCGACGTGATCAATGATCTCATCATCTCGATGCAGGAAAAATTGAAGGTGACTTCAATCGCCGTAACGCATGATATGACCAGTGCCTACAAAGTCGCTGACCGCATCGCGATGCTTTATCGCGGGAAGATTATCGGAATCGGAACGCCGGAAGAAATTCAAAATACGGCTCATCCGGTGATTCGCCAGTTTGTGACGGGTTCGGCGCATGGGCCGATAACCGACGGCCCCGCTCAATCGAAATAGGCTTTAGGAGTTATGAAAAATAATACGCGCGAGTTTTGGGTTGGCTTGTTCGCCGGCCTGGGCTTTTTAATTCTCACCTTTGTTATCTTTTTTGTCGGCGGCATTTCTGTTTTTAAGCACGGTTATACGATCACTCTCAAGTTTGACTACGTCAGTATTCTCGATAAAGGCGCTCCCGTGCGCATGGCGGGTGTGCGCGTCGGTGAAGTGAGCTCGGTTAATCTTCAATTTGACGAAAACCTCAAGAAAAACCGCGTTTTTGTCAAAGTTTTCCTGAATCGCGGAACTGAAGCGCGCGAAAATTATGTTTTCGCGGTTCAAGGCGCCTATGTTTTGAGCGAGCCACATATTGAAATCACGCCGCAAACCGGTGATATGCCGCTCTTGAAAAATGGCGCTGTGTTAGAAGGTAGAGGCCCGATCCAAATTGATGAGTTAATCTCGCGTTCTCTGAGTATCGCTGAGCAAATGGACGCGATTTTAAGTACAGTTCGCAAGATGACCGATGATAAAGAATTAACCGACGCGATGAAGGTGATGGTTGTCAATTTTGCCGATCTTTCGGTGCAAATGAAATCTTTTATGGAAGGCAATCAGGAAGACATGAGTTCCGCGGTTAAAGACATCCGGGGTTTCGCGGATTCGCTGGACGAGACCGGTAAAAAATTTAATGATTTGATGAAGCATGTTCAGTCCGGAGAGGGAACCGTCGGCAAATTTGTTTACTCTGAAGAGGTTTATAAAGATATCAAAGAACTAACGGCGGATATTAAAAAGCATCCCTGGAAGCTTCTCAAAAAAGACAAGAAGTTCTTCTTCTTTTAAGAGGCTTCTGAAAAAGCTCATCCGCGTCGTTGCATACATCGCTCTTTCGTGAGGCGTATTACAAATACGCCTCCTCGATCGCTTGTATGCGCCTTGCGCCTGAAGCTTTTTGAGATGCCTCTTTGTTGCTCTTTAAATTTCGGTAAGGTTCGTTTCATAAATATATTTAATAAATTATTTCCATATCCCATCATTTATTTTTAATTACGCATATTTAAGGAGTCATACATATGATTAATGTGATTCGCGTCCTGTTGATTATTTGCGGCGCTATTTTGGGTTACTTATCCGACCTCAGCTGGCTTGTTGAACATTTTGGCATTCC
This sequence comes from Candidatus Omnitrophota bacterium, assembly GCA_043718225.1. GTDB lineage: Bacteria > Omnitrophota > Omnitrophia > Omnitrophales > Aquincolibacteriaceae > Multiplicimicrobium. The sequence goes on along the minus strand of JAYSWD010000150.1, from coordinate 5,499 downwards.
TAATTCGCCCTGGATTGGTTTGCTGGTGGGGCTCTTCGGCGCGACCATCATTGTCTTGATCGATCTTTTTTTTAAACAATATTCTGTCCGTAACGTCCTTTCAGTAATTATCGGATTGGCACTCGGGCTTACGACACATCATTTGTTTATTCAAGCTCTGCAAAATATGCAAGTGGACACCGATACTTTTCGCCAACTTGCTCTCATTTCCTCGGTAATCCTGCCTTATCTCGGAATTATTACGATTTTGCGTGGACAGGAAGAATTTACCGTCATGCTGCCTTTCGTCAAACTTGACGCGAAGGGAACGGGCGAGGATCTGGTTTTACTTGATACAAGCGTCGTGATTGACGGACGAATCGCGGATATGGTGAAGACTAATTTTTTGGCTTGTCGGCTTGTAGTTCCGACTTTCGTATTGAAAGAGCTGCAGCTTATTTCTGATTCTTCTGATTCATTGAAACGCGCGCGCGGACGCCGGGGCCTTGATATTCTTAACCGCATGAAAGCCAACACGAATGTCGAAATTACGATCAACGAAATGGATTTTTCCGAGATTCCGACCGTAGATTCGAAGCTTGTCAAAATGGCCAAAGTCATCAACGCGCGTATTTTTACGAATGATTACAATTTAAATAAAGTTGCCGAGCTTCAAGGCGTCAAAGTTTTGAATATCAACGATTTGGCGAACGCTTTGAAACCGGTTGTGATGCCCGGTGAACAAATGCAGGTCAAGCTTCTGAAAGAAGGCAAGGAACCGGATCAGGCTGTTGCCTATCTCGATGACGGTACGATGGTTGTGGTGGATAACGGCCGGCGCCTTTTGGGCCGGACTTTGAACGTTTCAATCACGAGTGTGCTTCAAACTCAAGCCGGGCGGATGATTTTCGCGAAGGCGGATGAAAGCTCATACGAATCCCGCGATCAGGGCGAGGAACGAAATTATGAGCAGGATAACCGCCCGCGCGACAACCGTCAGGATGGCGGCCGCCGCAATAATAATCGCAATCCCGGTTCCGGCTCGAACGAGGGCTATCCGAAGCGATAGTTTCCGGAGAAGTTCATGCGAGTTAGCCTGATCATCACTGCCGCCGGAGACAGTACCCGCTTCCTGTCTTCTTTGGCCTCTGCCAAGCAACCGGCATCCCCGTCACATGTTTCCTCTGCTAAGCAACCGGCATTACAATTTTCCTCTGGGCGTTCCGCCCAACCGGTATTTCCAAAAAAAACACAAGGATCGAAGTTGTTTTTTGAGCTGGGAGGCATTCCCGTTTTGGAACGTACTCTGCGCGCCTTTTCCGGTATTTCCGGAATCCAGGAAACTTATGTCACCGTTCAACCGGGTTTTGAGAAAGAGGCTTCGGCTTGGGGCAGGGAACGCGGATTCAAAAAAGTGAAATGGATTGCAGGCGGCAAAACACGCGCCGAATCCGTGCTGCGGGCATTAAAAAAAACATCTGCGAAAAACACCTGGGTGATGGTCCATGACGGCGCGCGTCCTTTTATTTCTGCCGCGACTGTCAAAAAACTTCTTTCTAAAGCCACGAATTATGATGGTATTTTGCTCGCGCGTCAGGTTGTTCCCACGCTGAAAAAAATTTCTCAAGGCGGTAAAGTACAGGGGACGGTGGACCGCTCCTTGCTCGCCGAGGCCGAAACACCGCAAGTTATTAAGCGCGGGCTTTTATTGGATGCTTACTCCCGGGTTTCGAATGCACTTTCTTTTACTGATGAATCAAGTTTGGTGGAAGCCGCCGGCGGAAAAATGGGCGTGCTCCTGAATACGGACTGGAATCCTAAATTGACGCATTATGCCGACTTTGAACTCGCCGAAGCGCGGCTTCATTTTGACCTCTGCACCAAAGGCGCAACCGGTACAAGCGTCATGCGCATTGGAAAAGGATTCGACATTCACCGCCTCGTTAAAGGCCGCAAGCTTTGGATCGGGGGTGTTCAAATTCCTTTTGAAAAGGGCTCTTTGGGGCATTCTGACGGCGATGCTTTGCTGCATAGCATTACAGACGCCATTTTAGGCGCTATGGGTTTGGGTGATATAGGAGACTGGTTTTCGGATAAAAACCCGAAGTATAAAAATATCGCCAGCGGCAAATTGTTGATTTACGTTTTAAAACATGTCCGTCAGATGGGTTGGAAGCCGGTGCAGGTGGATACGAATTTGATTTTGGAAAAACCCAGGTTGAAAAATTTTAAAATGAAAGTTCGCAAATTTACCGCGAAACTTTTAGAATTACCGTTTGAACAAGTGTCCGTCAAAGCCCGAACTTACGAGGGCCTGCCGCCTTTCGGCACGGGTGATGCTTGGGCCGCGGAAGCTTTGGTTGTTCTCGGAAAAATTAATTAAAGGACAGACATGATTCGTGTTCGTTTTGCGCCGTCGCCAACAGGCCGCTTGCATTTGGGTAATATCCGCACCGCGCTTTTTAATTTTTTATTCGCGCGGGCACAGGGCGGGAAATTTATTCTGCGTTTGGAAGACACGGACCGTGAGAGGTTTTTGCCTGAATACCGCGAAGGTATCATTGAAGACATGCGCTGGATGGGTTTGAATTGGGATGAAGGGCCGGAGGTTAACGGTCCGTACGGACCTTATGAACAATCTCAGCGGCTTGACCTTTATCAAGGCTTTGCGAAAAAACTGATTGAGGACGGCAAAGCTTATTACTGCTACGTAACGCAGGAAGAAACCGACGAAGCCAAACGTCTCGCGAAACTGAATCGCGTGCCGCCGCGTTTTGATAACCGCGGCAGAAATTTTTCAAAGGAAGAAATTGAACGCCGCAAGGCTCTCGGAATTAAACCGACCTTGCGTTTCAAAGTTGAAAGCCCGCAGGTTAAAATGCATGATCTGATCCGCGGAGATGTTGAATTTAATCTCGATGATATGGTCGGTGACTTTGTGATTTTGAGGAATGACGGAACGCCGACTTTTCATTTGGCGGTTTGCGTCGACGACGCCTTGATGAAGGTGACGCATGTTGTGCGCGGCGAAGACCATTTATCGAATACACCCAAGCATATTCTTTTGATCCGCGCGATGGGTTTTGAACCGCCGCAATACGGGCATTTATCTTTGGTGCATGGACCGGGCGGGGAGCCGCTTTCCAAACGTTTATCCACGGTTTCTGTGGGCGAATTTCGCCGTCAAGGGTATTTGCCGGAAGCGCTTGTGAATTACATCGCTTTTCTGGGATGGGCGCCCGGCGACAACCGCGAAATTTTCAGCTGGGAAGAATTACAAAAAGTTTTCTCGCTCGAACGCGTCAATAAGTCTTCTTCAATTTATGATCCTGATAAGTTGAATTGGGTTAACGGCCAGCATTTACGCGCTTTGCCTGATGATGTTTTTGTGAGCCGCGCAATGGCATATTTAAAAAATCAAAATGATTTTTTTGCCTCTGCGGCTAATGTTTCTAGCTCTGAGCCTTCGGCACAACCGCATATGCCCCAACCGGCGGAAATACAACGTATTTTGCCGGCCTTTAAAGACGCGATCGCGAAATTTGACGAATTATCGGGACATTTGAGCTTCTTAAAACCGGAATTCGCTTATGAAAACCCGGCTTGGATTCAATCCGCGTCAGGCAAGCAAGTGCTGGCTGCTGGGCTTGCGGCATTGCCTTCGCTTGATTGGAAAGATCCGCAAATTTATGACAAGTTTATCGCGGCGATTAAGCCTCAGGTGGCGGTGAAAGGCAAAGAATTGTTCATGCCCGTGCGCGTGGCTTTGACCGGCAAAGAGCATGGGCCGGAGCTGAAAAAACTTTTTCCTTTGCTCGGACATGAATTTATCGAAAGCCGTTTAAAGAAGGCGCAAACAATTTAATATGAAACGCGGAATCTTTATCACTTTCGAAGGCGGTGAAGGCAGCGGCAAAAGCACCCAAATTAAAGAATCCGCCAAATATTTAAAAAAAAATGGTTTTCAGGTTAAGATTTACCGTGAGCCCGGTTCGACAGCGGCCGGTGAAGCGATTCGTGCAATTTTATTAAATCCCAGTTTGAAAAGCATGTTTTGGCAGACGGAACTACTGCTTTTTCTCGCCGCTAGGGCGCAATTGGTGCGCGAGAATATTTTGCCAGCATTGAAAAAGGGAAAAGCCGTGCTGGTGGACCGCTTCGAAGACTCCACAGTTGCTTATCAGGGATATGGCCGCGGATTGAATATAAAAAAAATCAGCGCATTTTTTCCTTTTGTCCGTCAAAATTGTGTTCCGGACCTGACTTTTTTTCTCGATGTGCCTGTCAGTCTCGGATTAAAGCGCGCGGCGAAGCGCGGTAAAGCGGACCGCATGGAAAAATCAAAGCGTGATTTTCACAATCGTGTACGCAGGGGATTTTTAAGTCTAGCCAAGAAGCATCCCAAGCGGATTCTTAAGATTTCCAGCGGCCGTTCCATCGAAGAAGTTCGGGCGGATATTTTCAAGGTTTTAGACCAGGCGCTCAAACGTAAACGATGAAAAATATTTACTCCAATAAAACTCAGAAACTCGCGGCGGATATTTTAAGTAAGCATGCCGCAACAGGGCGTGTTTCCCAGGCTTATTTTTTCACCGGAGAAGAATTGAGTTTTGACCCCGAAACGGGATTCAGCCGCAAAGAAGATTTTGTGTATGATTTTACGGCGAAGATTGTGGGTGGCGGCGCGTCTGAACCGGACCGTCTGCGCCGTATCCGCGAAGAAAAGCACCCGGATATTTTGAGATTAGGGGGCGATCCCGAAATGACTTCGATTAAGATTGCGGAGATGCGCGAGTTACTTAAATGGGTGTCGCTTAAACCGTTTGAATGTGAAAGGAAAGTGGGGATTCTCTGCCGCGCCGATAAATTGACCGATGAAGCCGCGAATGCTTTTCTTAAAACTTTGGAAGAAGCGCCCGGAAATACGGTATTTTGCCTTTTGGCGCCGTCCCGTGAACTTGTTTTGGAAACGATTCGTTCGAGATGCTTTGAAGTCCGCTTTCCGGAAGTTCCGGCCTGGAATCCCGCAGCTGCGGCGGCTTTGCCGCCATTCCGTGAAATGCTTGATAATTATTCGGATTTAACCAAGGCGGAGCTCAAGCCCGCGCTTGATCAGGCATTGGAAAATATTCGCCAACGCCTCCAGTCACATTTAGCGTCTGGGACCTCGTCCCAACCGGCAAACGCTCGCCAACCTGTTTCTTATTTACGCGCGTTTGAAACGATTTGCGAAGCGAAGTCGGCGCTTGAAGCGAATGCCAACGCCAAATTAACCGTGACACGCATGGTGATGAAATTGCGGCATTATTTCTCCGGGGAAAGAGGAATTGTATGAGCAAGACCTATATCACTACGCCGCTTTACTATGTCAACGCTAAGCCGCATATCGGGCATGCTTATACCAATGTGCTATGCGATACCTTTGCGCGGTTTTTCCGCGTTCATGACGGCAAAGAGAATGTTTTCTTTTTGACAGGGACGGATGAACACGGCACCAAAATTCAGAAAGCGGCTCAGGCT
>JAYSWD010000149.1:0-3559 GCA_043718225.1 Candidatus Omnitrophota bacterium | reverse complement strand
TCCTCCGAGGGTCTAAATAACGCATTCCACCATGCCCGAATGCTGAAGGGGACAATTCACGTGCTAATATCAGGGGACATTTCATTAGCTTATGACACCTATAAGGCTTTTTCTTGACGGGTTTCCATCCATCCTTTATTCTTCCTGCGTTTGAGACTTCATCTTATAGTATTTTCCTTCCGCGCTTCATGACGCGCCAAATAGGATTTTTATGACGAAAAAACTGGCGACTCTTTTTTCCTTTTTTATGTTGGTTTCTTTGGTTGTCCCGTGCGTGTACGCCGTTGACCCTGCCAGCGAAACCGCGGGTGCGGAATCCAAACGTTTTGAGCAAGAAAAAGACATTTCCCAGACAGTCGTTCAAACCGGCCTTGAAGAAACCCAAAAAGCGGAAATAGAAACCGCCGACGGCATTGCCACGCTTTCGCCGGAAGACGCCAGAATCAAATTTATTTTAAAATCGATCCGGATCACCGGAAACGAACAATTTACATCCGAACAATTGCTGGGATCTGTGCAGGATGAAATTGGAAAAGAAGTTAATCTGAGTGATTTGCAAAGAATCGCGGCTGAAATAAAAAAATATTATCGCGACCGAGGATTCATCGCGGCTTATGCCTATGTACCTCCGCAAAGCATTGACGGCGGAAATGTTGAGATCGCTCTAGTCGAAGGCATTCTTGAATCTGTTGAAATTAAAAACAACCGCTGGTTTTCTGAAAAAGTACTGCGCCGTTTTCTGCGTATTGTTCCCGGTCAAATTCTTTATTTGCGTGACCTTCAAAGCGGACTTATCTTTTTAAACAAACACAAAGACATTAAAGTGAAGTCCTATCTCAAGCCGGGTGCCGAATCCAAAACGACCAAACTCGAATTAGACGTGAAGGATAAATTTCCTCTGCATGTTTCCGCGGATGTCAATAATCTCGGAACTAAAAACACAGGCAGGACCCGTGCAGGCATCGCGCTGTCTTATTCCAATCTTTTCGGGCAAATGGATGAAATCTCTTCACGTTTTCAAATCGGTTCGGGCGCGGTCGCGGTCGGTGCCGATTACAGCATCCCAGTTCACTCGTCCGGAACTCGCATCGGTTTCGGATATTCTTATTCGCATATTAAGGTGGGCGGAGATTTAGAAGCGCTGAATATTACCGGCGACGCCCATACATATAGTCCTTATATATTGCAGCCGCTTGTCCGCCGCGACTGGATTGAACTTACTTTCAACACCGGAATGGATTTTAAAGAAATCCAGAATAATGTTTTAGGAACCCGTTCAGGGCATGATTCACTGCGTATTTTGAATTTCGGGCTTAACTCAGAGTTTACGGACCGCTGGGGGAAAACTTATTTTCCGAACTCCGTTCATATCGGCTTCTCGACCTTTTTGGGAGCTTCGGATGCGCTTGAAAATGGTGCAACGCGCGTGGGGACCGGTGGACAGTTTTTTGTTTATCGCACCTCTCTGATTCGCTATCACAGGCTCCCGTGGGGGATGACTTATGCCTTTCGCGGCCAAGCCCAATTAACGAACGATCGTTTACCCCCCTCTGAGCAGCTGCGTTTGGGCGGTGCTTTTTCGGTGCGCGGTTATTCGGAAGGGGAATATCTTTCTGATTACGGCGCATTCATGACCAACGAACTTTATATCCCGTCTTATTTTTTTCCGAAAGACTGGAAACTTCCTTATTCCAAACAGCCGATTCGCGAGCAAATCCAAGGCGTTACTTTTTTTGACTTTGGCGGTGGCTCGCTCCGCAACACTTTAAACGGGGAAGAGCATAACCGCACATTAGCCGGTGCCGGATTAGGAACGCGTATTCGCCTTTTTGATAAAGTTTTTGCGCGGGTTCAATGGGCAACACCTACGGGGTCAAATCCCCGGAATGGTGACCAGTCGGCATTTTATTATGGAGTAACGACTGAGTTCATCTAACAATCACTAGCACCGGTATTCGTGCGCTTGTATTTTAATTTTCATGTGTTAGCTTTTCAGCATCTTTTTGTTTCGCCCGTTTGAATCTGTTTTGATTTGAGTACGAAAACCGCTCAGCAAAGTATGGAGATTCCCGAATGAAGTCAGCCCAAAAATATTTCTCAGTCATTCTCGCCGTGATGCATATTCTCACTTACTCGACTCCGATGCATGCGCAAGTTGCTGAAGAAGCAGGGATGCCGCCGATTGATTCGATTTCCGGCTTAGACGCGGGAGTTACCGCAACCGATTTTTTGCCGCCTGTGATTATTCTTGAAACTATGCCGGAAGATACTTCTACAGTATCCGAGCCCCACGAAGAACTTATCCTGCCTTCTGCAGACCCGGTGCCGGCCGTTCCTACTGCTCCCTTAGAAATTGTTTTGCATGATGGCGAAACTTACGGATTCGGAAGTTTATATGTGGGCGCTGACAAAGAACTTTTTATTCGTATTGTTGATTTGCTCGGAAATACTTGCCCTTCTTGTCATGCCGTTATGGAAGGAAGCTCTTTTATCAATGATGGACTTACCACCATAATCGGAATTCTCGCGCTCATCTCTCCGACCATTATTAACAATGGTGAAATAACAGTTCAGGGTGATTTACTTCTTTCAAACCTGGGCATTAATAAAGAACAGTTTTTTGCCGGTGTCGCGGAATTTACAAAAGACCCCGCCACAAACGGATTTATTGTGAACACGGGCGAAATTCGCAATTTATCGCAAGGCTTAATCGCGCTTGTGGGTGGAAACGGCGGCGTGCATAACTTCGGCACGATTTCTTCCAACGGCGGCGCGGTGGCGCTTGTGGCCGGCGACAAAGCTTCGTTTCCGCTTACAAATGACGGTGTGTTAAATATCGCGCTTGATGCTTTAACCGGAGTGAAAGGCCAGGTTTTTGATAAGAATGGAAAATTAGTCGAGACCAAAGGCCTTGTTACTAACAGCGGCATGCTTCAGGCGAATGGCGGTGCCGTAATTCTTAAGGCAGCCGGGGCCGAGGCGCTTTATGACAGTATTATTAACCACACAGGCATTATCGAAGCGAAGTCTGTTTCAGAAGTGAACGGAAAAATTATTCTCGCATCCGAAACGGGCAATATTCACGTTAAGAATGCAACGATCGATGCCACGGGCTTGAACGACGGTGAAAAAGGCGGTTCGATTAAGATTTTGACTAAAGGCAATATTATTGTCGATGGCGAAACAACAGTAGATGCTTCGGGGCATAGCGGCGGCGGTGAAGTATTGATCGGCGGCGATAAAGGAGTGACGGGACCCGTTACGGCAAAAAATATTTTTGTGGGTAGTGATGTAACGGTCAAAGCGGATGCGATTGAAAACGGCAACGGCGGAAAAATCATTGTCGCCGCACGCGAAGTTGCACTTGCTTACGGAGATTTCTCAGCAAGGGGAGGAGCGCAGGGTGGTAATGGCGGTTTCATTGAAACGTCCGGTAAAGAATATTTAGATGTGAATGGTATCGGTGTCGACGCTTCCGCCGTTAATGGTGACGCAGGAACATGGCTTATCGATCCGAGAAATATTGAAGTGGTAAGCTCGGTTACAAACCCCGGCGGAA
>JAYSWD010000148.1:0-11061 GCA_043718225.1 Candidatus Omnitrophota bacterium | reverse complement strand
GCCATTTGCTTTTCAACTTCATCACGAATTGCCTGCTCCGTTTTATGAATACGCGCATCATTCAGTAAGAAATCCATCGCTGTTTGCTCAGCTAATAAAACCTGACTTGCCAGCAACTGCTCCACTAAAGTTTCAGCTGCATTTTCACGCGACTTTTGGCTTACATCAGCAGATGAAGAATTCTGTAACGTCGTCAAAATATCTTCCGTCAAGAATCCAACTTGAATGCCCAAGTCACGAAAGAAGTCAGGAAGACCAAAATCGGGAGCATTACGGCGCTCTTTCGCATAAACCCCGCGCGCTTCATCGTAAAGAACCTTATTGTGGAGCGCCATGATGACAGTTGATTCTAGTTTAAGCTTCCCTTCGAGATATTTTCCAAATTTTGTATTGTTCATCCCCTCTTTAGCAACACTGACCGTAATCGCTTCTGCAATTGCTGAGATAACATCGTTTTTACCGCCGCCCGCAGTAACAAGATGGAACATATTGTCCGGATGGAGCGCCATATTCAAAATTACATCAACTTGCTCGATATTGAGACGCTCACCCGCGTCAAAACCACGCGAGACATAAAACTGATCCAACACGCGATTAATGATCCCAGCAAGCTTGACGGCATTTATATTTCTCATATCGCTGGCTCTTACACGACGAACCCCCACGAGCCCTTTATCTTCCACGCCATTTTTATCAGCCGTTAACCCCGATGTATTCACCTGAACAGTGCCATAATCAAGTCCGAGAGTTTTCATCAACGCTTCAAGTCTTAAATTAATATTTGCGCCTTGGTCTGAACTGAGAGGCTCAAACGTTGCATCGTCTTGATAATTACGCACACCACGATCTGCATCGCGTTTTGCTTTCAGCTTAAGTAATAACTCACGGTTTGCGGTCTGCGCATCAGCGGTTCCCTGGACTGTAACAAGCAATTGACGTAATTTACTAAGGCGGGCAGTAATCTGAGTTCGAATTAAGGGATTTGTTTCACTTAAAAGCATGACTTGCAAAAATTGAACCAACAACTGCACTTGAATTTCATTTAAATCTTGAATATCTGCTGCAAGCAGAAAATCAATATTAGTAAACGGCGCAAAAGCGTAAAGAGCATGGTCCGCTGCGTTCATAATCGCCGTACCCGTTGAGCTTGTTAGAATAGAAAATGGACTTTTTCTAACCTGCTTAGCGGCTTGAATTCTGCGCTGCGTATCGCCCAGCAGAACTTTTAATGCATTATTTTCAAGAAGGTAGAATCCCGCATCAGGATTGATATCCAACAGTTGCTGAACGGCTAACTGATAAATCACTTCTTGTTCTAGTGCCGCCTGCCGCAGGCGAGCATCTTGATTATTTGCAATCGCCTGACTAAGCTCTGAAAAGGCAGTTACCGGCATGACAACCTGCGCGCCTTGCGCTGTCTTTTGAGAATAGGACTTTATGTTTTTTGAAACGCCGTTCTCGGTCACAACAAAGAACCCATCGGCTGTCATCAGCCCATCGGCTGAAGTAACAATAATAACCGAATCAGCCGCAGCAAGATCATTGAGCTCAGCGATGGCAGCGCTTTGCTCGAGAGTGGCAGCAATCAATTGTAATTCTTCATTCAAAACCAACTCTTGGTTGCCGTCTTGATCGTAAGCAACATATTTTTTTCCTGCACGCTTAAATACAACTTTAGCTTGCGCTTGAAGTTGATTATTTAATGCTGTGACAGTAGCTTGATCAACGGTTGCATAGCGGCCATTCTGGTCGATTGCTCTTACAGCGGCTGACACAGTTTTCTTACCACTCATGTTTTGCTGGGCGCTGCGCATCAATCCGACATAAAAATCTCGCGCACCAGTAAGGCTATGTTGCAAAACTGTAAAACGATGTAAAACTTGCGGCAAAGTAAGCGCTGAGCCACTTTCAGCTTGCCAAGCTAGCAAAGATTGATACGCTTGCTTTAAACCACTTTGCGGTACAGCTAAAACGCCGCTGGCAAGATTTGAATCTGATGCAAGCGCGGCAAACCGGGCATTCGCAGTCGCTTCCGCATTCAATGCTTCAGCATAAATAACGTTTAGTTTTGCAATTGATGATTTCTTAAATTGAGCAAGTTCCTCAGCATCTATCGTGCGGCTATTCACATCAGCAAACGCAATTTGCGTTAAATTACGACCGCCTAACAAAAAGTCCATCACAACAGATTTACCGGACACAAAAGCAAGTTCAGCCAGTGGAATGGCCGCTAAAATATGCTCCTCTAGTAGCGCGCTATCCACATGCCCAAGACTTGCATGAAGGTCGTTAAATACTGTCACTAATCCACTGCCCAATTTCCCCTGCGCACCGTCTAAGAGAATTTGCTCTAAGGTCTTATCTCCAAATATCAATCGGAGTGCCGCGCTTGGAGCAAGTTGATAACTCATCGCGAGATGAAGCCCGTTTTGTAGCGATGTAAAATTTTGCCGGTGAACAACAAGACCAAAGCTAGACTTCAGATTAGCTGTAAAACTTTGAAAATTCTGGCGATTTAAACCGAAAACATGCATCAAATCCATAAGATTAACTTTCAGAACTTCGATAATTTTCGCAGGATTTTGCTTTAGCGCGTTCTCAATCACCTGATTGAAATCGCCTATTAAAGCCTTGGGCTGGCCAAGCATTTCCATGATTTGCTTTTTCTGGGCATCTGAAAGCGAACGATCAATAATCACTTGGCGGATAATTCCCTCAACATCGCGACCTGTTCCGTCAGCTGCGCGTTCAATATAAGCTTGCGGCGTTAATTGATAATGATCCGCAACTTCAGAAATTTCAGCTTGCGCCTGAAGCGGAACGCCGTCCTGACCAAAAGCACGAATCAATTGCGCTCCAACCAGGCCTAAAATTTCAGCGACAGATTTTCCTGACACAGCTGCAAATTGCGAAACGGAAGCCATTTCAATCATTTGCATAACAATCTCTTCGCTTGTTTGCTGAGCCGTTGATGGTGCTGCGATCGCCAATAACTTGGCGGTTTTACGATCCAGTTGAAGTTTTTTACCATTCACTTCAACTTCAACAACGGGTTTAGTTGGATCCATAAATGTCGGATCTTGAATCGCCCTCAATAACGCACTGTGATTAACAATCAAATTGCCAGGGGTAATACCTTCCCCACTTAAGACGTCCTGCGCCAACAAGCTAAGTGCGCCTTGTCGCAATTGTGCGGCAATATAATCAACCGTTGAATTTGTTTCACGATTAAGCGAAATACCGTAATAATCTGCAATCGAAGTAAGTAATTGAATTTTTTGGGTATCATTCAATCTCCCCAGTTCAGTCTCACTCGCAACCATACCCGCGGCAACACCAAGCTGCCAAACGCTCATATCCCCCGTGGCAAAGCTTTCGTCAATACCCAGCCCCATCGTCGCAGAAAGATCAAAAAGATTAATGCCTTCAGCAATAGACACCTCACCCCAAGTCAGCTGATTAAGTCCCAAGGCTTTCGCAAAGGCGTCTTCGGAAGTCATGGCGGTTTGCAACAAAGCGTTTCCAGTCATAGAGGCCATTTGATTTTGCAAAAGACTAAAGGCTTGAATCAATAGCGTATTATCATTAATTCCAGCGGCTTTAAGCACATCAGCGGTTAAACCTGCGCCCTCTAAATTTAAATTTGAATTTCGCGCATCGCCCACCGTTAAACCCGCACGAGCGGACACACTTAAAATCGACTCTCCAAGTTGACGTGAAGTATCGCCCACTGTCGTAATGCCGCTAATGCTAACCGCACCACCCGGTGTGCTGAATTCTGCTAAATACTGTCCGAGAGGCTTTAAAACTTGCTGAATTTTTCCGGCAAGCGCTGCGGCGGTCAAGCCATGCACGGAGTCACCGATATAAGGAATGCGGCCAATTCCCTCTGTAACCAAAAGTGCGGCGGCAAAAGAAACTCCAGGCAAGCTGGCGTTATAAAGTTGAACGAAAATTGGCTCAATGATCGCTTCTTCGTAAACCGAAGCGCCCATTTTTAGAACTGTCTCGCCCTCAATTAATCCGCCAATGCGCAACCCCGTCTTGGATAATACATTATCAAGGGTTCTGAAATGGGTCTTGAGTGCCCGCGCAAAACTGGCCTGAAAGCGTTCAATATTTCCGATAAACGATTGCGCTAACTTTTCCATAACAGGCGATGTCGCATAAAACATTGTTGAAATTAAGAATGATTTCCCCACAGCTTCAGGACTCAAAACACCGCCCGAAAAACCATAGCCACGTAAAAATTCATCACGGTAAATTTGATAAAGCGATTTCATTACGGGTTTACCACCCGCTCCATAAACCAATTCAGAAACCAACTCACCATCAGCATTTCTGACTGGATTACCGTCTGAATCCAATTTAGTGCGGGCTTCATAGGCATTAAACTGAAGAACACCAAAAAGTTTATCTAAAACGACACGTAAAGCTGCGTCCTGTTTTAGGTTTTGGACCGCAATACTTTGCATCACTCCAAACGGAGCGAGATAAAGGTTGAATTTGGCTATGCGGAAGAATTCATTGAGAACACCCGAACCTTTCCCCATAAGAATCTTATAAGCTAAATCAGCCCGGGGATTGATAAAAAGACTTAAACCCTTCACATCGCCGAACCACGCTAATTGCGCAATAGCGCCCTTAGAAAACAGAATTGCTTCGGTTTGACCCTGCAGAGTAAGCGATTTACCGGCTGTTGCAGAAGCACGAGCTCCGGTTGAATCAATAACAAATATTTCACCGCGGCCAAAAATATTTTTAATTTTATTTACAACTAGAACTCTTAATTCGCCGGGTTTAAGTTTAACGCCGTCTTTTGCCTGAACGATTGCCTTCACGCCGGCAATTTTCTGTCGTTCTAACTGAATGCTGCGGCTAATTGCTGCCTGCAGTTTATTTGTCTGATTTTTGGCAAGTTGCAAAAGTGCAGTGCCGCGCTGAATAAAAGATTCATTTCCCAACATTCGCCCAAGAGACTTCACTAAGAATCCGCGCGTAAATACCGCATACTCAGAGAAAACGGCAAAACCCTTAGCTAATCCGGCGGTCGCCCAAAAAGCGCCTTCAAATACCCATGCGCTCAATCGAGGCACTTGAGTAAATAAACTAAACAAATACTGCCCCCCGCGGATTCCGCTAGCGGCTAAGTACCAACCAGCGTTGATCAACTTGCCAATACCCGCCACACTCAAACTGCGGCCCGCCCACATCGATTGCGCCAATTTGAAATTCACGCCGGCTTGGGTTTCAGCATTCAGCTGAAATGCACGCGTGTATTGAGCGGCGGTTGAGAAAGCTTTTGACGAAATGTTAAACAGTTTTGCAGTCCAATTAAATATGCGCGTAATAATTTTGGGGGCAGCAAACATAAGCGCAATGGAGCCAGCAAAAATAGCATATCGTAATCCATACACGGAAGATTGCTTATTCACATCCAACCCTAAGAAAGCACGAACAATATTCACAGCAAGGCCTGTATTATTTTCATCTGCAAGAGCATTCAGTACGGGATTATTAAATAATGTGTCCAAAAATACTGCGCCAACTCCAATACCTGCAGCAAAGGCAAAACCTCGGCTAAATAGTATTTTGGGTCCTTGTAGAAGCATCAGTCCAACCACAGCGACCTGGCTAAATACCTGCGCAATGCGCGCAGATAATTCTCCATTCGTAATAGCATGAACAATACCGCTGGTGACCGCAATTACACTGGATGAAATCGTTACGGTGGTTGCAAAACGCTGCGCAGTTGTAATTAGCGGTGAGGCTTGACCTGTTAAAGCAGTCAATGGTCTAAAAATTCGAAGCACGGTGCCAGTCGCAAAACCAATCGCAAAACTTCTTCCCAGTTCGCTCGCCACTTGTTTGAAACTTTGTGCGCCCAATCCCTCTTTAGCAATTCTGTAAAATGTTTTATAGCTGCCGGCAGAAACAAAATTAAACAACGATTCAACCGCCGGTAAATCATTTAAATCTCGGCCCAGAGCACCCAATGTCAAACCTGCGACGGCACCAACCGCAATCGTCGATGCTCCAACGTAAAGACCGACTCGAAGAACGGCACTTGCACCAGTCCAAGTTGTGAAGGAAGAAGCGATGGCAGCGGTAGCTGTTCCGAATTGATAGCTGGTAAACAGACCTGCGGCAGCGGCTTCACCACCCAAAAGTACGAGCGGTGCTGCTTGAACGAGTGAAGTTACTTTAAAAAAACCAAGGCTTATATCTAAAGATGTCAGCGATTGAGCCGCTGTTAGCTGGATAAATGACTTCGTATTGTTTTCATGATCGGTAAGCCAATAGCTGTTGTAGGAATCGAATGCAAGCGTTTGCTCACCGGTAGAAACAACCAATTTTCCGTCCGCACTTAAATAGGCGCGGTCAAACCTATCGTTGAGAAACTTCTTGGCGATTCCCATGATGAAACGATTATCAGCAATCGTTATTTGGCCGGATGACAACCTGGACTCAACACCCATCTGAATCATATCCGCGTTTGAATTCGAATTTAGCATCGAAACAATATTTGTTATGTCAGTCAAGCTACAATCCGCGCAACCAAAGCCATTTTGAGATTCATATTTGGTACCATCAGCAAGTCCGCCGAGTAAGTATGTTGCCGTTGTGCGCGAATCCTTCTTTTCTTCCAAGGCAGAAGCACCGATCATAGCGAAAAGCCCGGCTTTTTTTGCGATTCGACCGGTAAAATGAAAGCTCGTCAGCTTATCTTTTGAATCGTAGCCATAAGTTTTTGTAATGACATCCATGGCCTTGCCACGATTTTGCGTATCACGAAAGACATATTCTCTCTTTTGAATACTGAGTGTTTGCGGTAAAATTTCGCCCGCACCTTGTTTTGAAACCGTAAAACTTGAACGTTCAAGCAACTCACCCGTGGTTCCAAAATCAACCTGGACAACGTCAATATTGCTTAACGCAACATACTGTGCGCCCGTTTCGTTAATCCTTATTTCATAACTCAATGAATAGCTATTGCCCGCACCATCGGACAAACCAAAACTATCAACGCGGCGGCCTATTTTGATGCGCTCTGCATTAAATAACTTCTGCTTTTCACTTAAAAATTTTGCGGCTGAGGCAGGGTTAGAAAAAGTTTCCTTGACTATGTAATGAATTGCTGTGGAGGTCAGTGTCTTATAGCCATCGCGGCTACCAGTTTTGTAGTTTTCAAAAGTTGAAACCCCGTCATTCACAACATCTTTTCCAAATAAATAAGAAACTGTTATGGTTGCATCCTGAACGAGGTTAAGCGCGGTAGCAGAAAAATCGGTTCCGGCAAATAAGTTAGGCACAAACCCGGCAGCAGCAACGAATCCTTCAAATAATTGTTGCGCCTCAGCTTCATTCGCCACTTTGGGCGGAGCGGTTGCATCAAATTTTGTGAAGCGTATGGAAGACATATCCATTTCATATTTGCCACGCGAGACATAGCCAATGTAAGTACCGGCTCGATCTCCCATATCAAACTGAGATTCATACTTAACACGCCAAATTTCACCCGAACCCAAACCATGCTTATCAATTGACTGTGCCTGTACCGCTGTGGGAATACTCCAAGCACCCGAAGTCATCGTATCGGGTCCAAAGAAGGCCAGCTCAATAGCCATGCGACCTTCAAAGTGCTCACCCGCAAACGGAGTCCACGTTCCAACAACCGCCTGAACCCCTAATGGCAAACTAACTGTTCCAAGCTTATTGCGGAAGCTATAAAAAACTCCCTCTTGAGATACGGAAGCAGGATTTATATTCCATGCGCGAGCAATATCGCGGGAATCAGACTGAGTCATTTTTTTTCGGACAGCGCTTGAATGATCACCCACAACGAGGGAGGCATCACGCATAGGGTCGGTATATACATCTGAAATTGTAAATCGAACAACCTCACCCGTGCCATTCACACTTAAGATCGTGGCTGAATTAAATCCCTGTAAATTAAATAACTCGTGGCTGTTTACACGCAATTCGTTCGATAAGATCAATCCATCAGCCTCAGAAATCTTTGATCCGTCAAGATTCTTAAATAACCCGGCATGCTTGATTGATTGCTCGCCAACGACATCGGTCTGACTTAAGCCAACTGAGTGGATAACACTATAAGTTTTCCCATTTTTCGACCGGTATTCACCATTAATGGCGACTCCGGTAAGTCCACTCCGGGCAAACCAATTCTTACCTCCTTCAACGGCCTTGGTTGTAGTCAAAATCTGCTGAGCTTGATCTCCGGTAAGAAGACTAATACCATTCATCTCAGTTTTAATAGAAAGAGTAACCGAATCTAGGTGCAACAGATTGGCAATTTGCGGTTCAAGCACATCGCGGCTTATATCCCCATGAATAAAAATGGTTTCTCCTGAAGCCGTAACAAAATCACCTGCATAGGCGATGACAACCTGATCGGCGTGAGACGCACGCGCACGATTCATAATTGAAGCATTATTGGTCATAGCAGAAGCTTGCAAATAATCAAGCCCGGCAAATTCACCACCACTCGAATTGCTCATACGAATAATATGATTGACACCGTCAGAAGCAAATGGACGCTTCGAAGCAGTTGCTGTTCTCGCTTGGGCAAATCCACCCTCATCCTTAAAGCTCAAGATATGAGAAATTCTTGCGGCCTGGCCATCAATAACATCCGCATAATTCGCGAAAACAATCGTTTCATAGCCTAAGAATTTAGCAAAAACGAAGGATTCGCCGCCCCATTGTGCGAGAACTTTCTCAAAAATTTCACCGCTAAGCGCTTTGCCTTCGACAGACAATATCGTCATGCTCGAATGCATCTGATTTTTTGCATCAAAACCGGCCTGCGCTTGGAACTTCATCGTGTTGCCGGACTTATCCGTCATTTTTCCGGTAATTGAAGCAAATGAATACTTGGCAGACATTGTGTTCGCTCCGGGCGCGCGATAATTAAGCGCATTTTCAAGTGCATCGGCGGGACTGTTAAAGCGATGCTGCGACAGATAATCGGAATTTACAAACTGGCCAATAATCGTGGCGGTCACATTCATATTCAAATCAAAATAAACTAATGCGTCAGCTTGAAAACCTTGCGAATTCTCAACTGTTACCTGCGCTGCGATTCCCCATTCAACTGTTTGTCCTTTCACCGTCACTTGGCCACTGAAATCAGAATCAAAGCCGCCCTTGTAACCGGCAAAGAAATAATCACTGATATGAGTTTGAACACCGGCTTTTTTCCCGGTTGTCCGGTCGGTCACCACCCAAATATCAGTTTTATCTTTTTGGCTATGAATATTGTTATATTCGTAAACATTGGTCTGAGCAAAAAGAAGCCGCGAGTCCTTCGCGCCCAAATGCCCTAAGGAAAGCGGGCCGTTCAAAGCATCTTCTAAATTGATCCGTTGAACGGACTCCATCGTTGTTTGGATGGCTAAAATAGTGTCGCCCGCCAAATAGAGCGCATAATTACGTTGATCATTGTCCGTCGAAATAAATCTGCGTGTCGCATTGAGTGGTTTTGCAGTTGCGCTTGCATCATCCGCGATACGCGCGTTATTTTTGAGCGCAGCACGAACTTCAGCCGCGCTAACTGCTTCTTCTGTTGCTAATTTTCCGTTGCCGCCGATAACGCCGCTGACATGGCCGTTTTTAATAATCAAAATATCCCGCGCAGCGTTCGAGCGAGAATTCATGACGAAAGCGGTATTGCCCACGGTGTAGGAGAGATGGCTTAAGCCATCGGCAGAAGCAAAAATCGTATTCGTCGACGCGAAGAACGTTCCCTTATCAAAGAACGAATTAATCGAAGTCAAGGATCCATGCAAAGCTAATATTTGCTGGCCATCCGAATCCAGCAAAAGCCTGTAAAAATTAGTATTTCCTTCGGTTCCGTCATCCGCGTCGAGCACCTTGTTGTATGATTTTGATGTCAGCCCGCCGGTTTCGGTCGTAACCCAAATAACGTGGGATGTTTTAAGTTCATTAATCCCATAAAATTTGCCGCTTCCGCCGAGAGCACCGATAAGACTATTCGTCCGCAGGTCGGTTACCTTATACATGCTAAACGGCTGGCTTGAAACCGCATCCGTGACATGTGTATAAAGAAAACCGCCGTCCCGGTAAAAAAGCGTCATCAAACCCATTTGCGCATCATCGCGACCCAACAAGTCGGTCAGCATTTTTCCCGAAGTCTCAAACTTCGCGGTATCGACGGTCAGATAGCCTACAAGAGTTTGGCCATCATAGAAAAATCCGTGAGTTTGCTTGTCGAATCCTTCGACTTCAAAATAATTCTCAATCGATAAATTTCCTAACTTGCCATTTTTGTTGGGGACAGATGCCGAAAATCCTTGATCCGCCGTATTTGCGGTTCGAATTTTATTATTTTTATCTAAAATGCCCAAAAACTTTTCTGTAACCTGCTGCGTTTTCTTATCAACGCTTGTTTGCGTCGCAGCGTACAAAAAGCCGTTTTGCGACATACTCATATAGGAATAGCTAACATCACCGACACGGTAATCCAGCACTAAATTCCAAGGTTTATTAGAGTCGGCCCCCGGAAGATTATTATTCTGGCGGTTAATAAAATAAGGGTCGAATTTCTGATTAAGAGAATATTTGACGGTAGCATCAATAACAATCTGACCCTTTTCAGAATGCATGTAAAAAGCCACGCCAACGGGTTTGCCCGTCTCATCTCTTCCTTGCAGTTTTAAAATCTGTGTGGCCGCGCTACCTTGCGCTCCATTCACCAATAAAGTTTCCTTCAATTTCTGAGTACGCGTAGCATCTGAAGGACTTACAAAAGTTGTACCTTCATAAAATCCTAAAAGGTTACCGCTGAGATTGGTAATTTTATTTATTCCTAAAATGCCCCCGATACTTGTAATTAAATATTGGGAAGTTGCGAGAAAAAGAACATGCTCCTCAGACGAGACTGCATTGAGTGTGACATTGCCAACTTCTTTCATGGCTTTGTTGTAATAAATAGTTTCATCGATACGCGAAGGCAGCACACCTTCGCTAAAATAGGAGAACTTCAAAGTTTTCGCCGCGGTAAATCCGATATCTTTC
>JAYSWD010000147.1:0-1225 GCA_043718225.1 Candidatus Omnitrophota bacterium | reverse complement strand
TATCGGTTGAAAGCCTTTCAAGCGCGTCACGCAGAGCTTCGATCGAACCCTGCACGTCGGCTTTAACGATCAATTTCAATTCTTTGAAATTGCCTTCTGAAATTTTTTCGTAAACACTTTCAAGAGACATATGCTTGCTTGCCGAATGCATTTCCTTCTCACGTAATTCCATTCTTTTCTTTTCCGCGAAACGGCGCGCGATTTTTTCATCCGGAGCCACATGGAAAATTTCGCCCGCGGCAGGAACGCCGTCAAGCCCCATGACTTCCGCGGAGTAAGAGGGGCCGGCTTCTTTCAGGTGTTTCCCTAAATCGTCACGCAACGCGCGTACACGGCCCATATTCGGCCCGGCAACAATAATATCGCCCGTGCGCAGTGTTCCGTTTTGAACAATAATCGTCGCAGCGGGGCCGCTTCCCTTCGACAAATGGCCTTCGATCACGGTTCCGACCGCAAAACGGTCGGGATTCGCTTTCAATTCCAAAACTTCGGCCTGAAGTAAAAGCATATCCAGCAACTCCGTGATTCCGTCGCCGGTTTTTGCGGAAACTTTCACGCAAATGGTTTTGCCGCCCCATTCCTCAGGTGTTAAATCCGCTTTCTGCAAACCGCCCATGACTTTTTCAAGATTCGCCGCAGGCAAATCAATTTTATTGATCGCGACAATAATCGGACAGCCGGCTTCGCGGGCATGCGCGATCGCTTCCACCGTTTGCGGCATAATTCCGTCATCCGCCGCGACCACAAGTACAACGATATCCGTTACGTTTGCGCCGCGGGCACGCATAGCCGTAAAAGCTTCATGGCCCGGCGTATCAAGAAAAGTCACATGGCCTTTGCCTTGGACATCCACGCCATAAGCGCCGATATGCTGAGTAATAAATCCTTTTTCGCGCGTAGCGACGCTCGTTTTGCGGATCGCATCAAGAAGCGATGTTTTACCGTGATCGACATGGCCCATCATGGTAACAACCGGCGGCCGGAATTTTAATTTCTTCGGATCTTCGCTTTGAGCGGAATCACGTAATAATGCCTCAACTTCATCCACTTCTTTTTCGATTTCAACGCTCAGAGCGGAAGCCAGGCCCATTCCGATTTCTTCGTTGAGCAATTGATTTACATTCGCCATGACGCCGATTTTCATCAAGGTTTTAATGACATCCGCAACTTTGCGGCCGGTGGCCTGCGAAAAATTTCCGACGGTAATCGGAAAAGATAAAGTGAC
>JAYSWD010000146.1:0-11112 GCA_043718225.1 Candidatus Omnitrophota bacterium | reverse complement strand
GATTGTAGTTAAAGTTCATGAGCCGCTACAAGCTATTACGAGCGAAGAAGAAAAGAAGCTGCGTAATGCAGGTCTAAAGGTAACAAATATCGATGTATCGACCGCAGAAAAAATGTATGACGTTGCTAATAAAATTGAATTTGCTTTGAAACGTAAAAAGGAAAAAGATGTTGTCATTTTGCTGACAGGGAAATGGTGGTATCAATGCATTCAACATGCTATTCAGGGAATACAGAGATCAGGAAAGCATGCGGATGTTTTAATGTCGATGGACCGGTTTTCAGGATATTGGAGTGAAATGGCCGATCCTCTTGAAAAGGCTTATGACCCTACGCTTGGAAAAATTAACCTCGAGTGGGCTGTGAGGTATCGAGCAGAGGTAGAAAGCTCAATCGAAAAAGGGTTGAGACAGTCCGGAGGTTTGCCGGCGTACCGTATTTTTATGGATGAGATGCAAGTTCCTACCGCGAGCGGGGAAAAGATAGGGCCGCGTGATGCGCAAATGACCTTGAGAATGTATGCGAATGTTGATCAGCTCATTGATCGCACGATTCGCCGCGCGAATGTCGCAACTTTATTTGCTGCGCGGGGCATAGATTTAATTCACCCCGATATTTCTGCAACAGCATTATCGGCCCGACTCACAGCTCTATCATTAGGCCGGCCATTTTCATATCGCAGGTTAGCATCTCGACCTCGATTTTCATTTCCCGCCTCAAAAAAGAAAAAAACTTCTCACGTTAGAAGTTTAGCCGCAGAGTTTGAGGTGAGCGAGACTTCGAATTTTCCTAAGGTTGATGTAACCATGGATGAGTGGTCAAAAAATGGGGGCGGTAAATGGCGCATCCAAGATGAAAGAGGTGTTATTTATGAAATTTTTTATGATTCCTTTTTTTACAATAAAGCAGCCGGTTGCAAATTTCATCGAATGACAGTTCTAACCGATAACCGCAAAACATTAGTAGGCCATTTACATTTTGCAACAACGCCCCAAATGGCAATCATGTCCACAAACTTTTACGAAGACCCTACTTTGGGATATGCGCTTGGACCCGCAATCGAAGTTAATTATCCTTATCATCAAATAGGTTGGGGACGGAGCTTAATAGGGATGGCATTGGGAATTTCAAAGCGCCTGGGCTATCATGAATTTGCCGCTTCCAGTGTTTTGGACGCTGATTTTTTTGAAAAGAGAGGATTTTCTCAAAAGCCTCATCAACCAAAAGAGTGGCACTTTGATTTGACACGAAATGAAAAGGAATTTCCTCAAATTGGTTTTTCGTCCCGCTCCGAAATGCGCCTGCCTGCCGGTAGGCAGGGAAATCAAACAGGCGGCGTTTCCAGCGTACCGAGTACATCGAGCCGCTCTAAGGAACCGACGGTTCAATTAACGGCAACGCTCGATCAACTTGACTTTGGGGACGGCAAAATTGCCAAACTGCTTGGGCGGTCCCGGGAACATCCTGTTCAGACGGTAAAAGATTTATTGATTGCCATTCGTGATCAGACATTGCTTTTGCAAATGAATTTGGGTCCCATTATGGCTCGCCGGATTTATAGGGCGCTCATCGCTGCGGGTTATTTGTCTGAGCCCGCGGGGCCCATTAATCTTACGGAGTTTGATAAAAAAAATCCCGTGGATTATTTTTTAAAATCAGAAATACAACGCAGACTGCTGCCGATTGGTATTGAAAATCAAAAAGAGGTTTGGCAACTGACTGATGATAATTACGTTCATGCTTTCTTGTTGCAAAGATGGTTTGCAGGGCAATTGAAAAGCCAAAAAGATCTTAAGCTTGGCGAGTTAACGGTCGAGCCGGCTCCGGGATTACGCCATGTTTTTCCAGGCGACTTACTAGCTGAAGAGCATTTCAATTGGGATGTGCGTGCCTTTCGTGCGAAAGGATATTCGCTTGAAAGCGTCGAATCGATTTTATTCCAGATTCGTGAAAGTAATAATCCGTTTTATCAAAACCAATGGCCCTCCCCGGGAATTTATTTCAGCAATTTGGGTCCCGTGAAAGCTATGGAGATTTTTAAATCTTTAGTTCAAAAAGGGTATTTGAAAATACCCCATGGAAAATTGAATTTAAACGATTTTGATTCTGGGCGCGGCGGAATGAATCAAGAAGTCAAATTACTTTTAAAGCGTTTGAAAACGCGAGAGGCATTTTGGGATTTTATGATTTTTTACGCGTATGTCATGCCTCTGGATCAAAGGTATTTGCTGAAGGCATTAGAAAAGTGGTTTGCAGACCAGCTGAATCAACTTTGGGTTATAAACGAAAGACGTAAACAATTCAAAAAATATTTTCAGGGCAAAGAGGGGCGAGAAATTGTCGAGCAAGAACCTTCAAGCACAAGGGGGCTGGATTGGCTCCTGACTCTTTGGGTAGACAGCAAGATTCGGGGAGGTTATGAGGAAAATCATGCCTATTCGCGTCTGCGCGCCTATATGATTCAAAATGGTTTTCGACGTATTCAAATAGGTTCTAATGTCAGCCCGAGTGCCGTCGATTTATGGGCAGCGAAGCAAGCGGGCGAATTTGAAGTTTCTGAAAAGTGGATAAAAGTCGCCGCGATTACCGTTTTAGGACAGCCCAAAACACTAAGATTAATTAGTAAATCCGGCCCCGAATATATGGAAGCCAAACCCCGCTCCGAAATGCGGAAGAATGTTTACAGCGACGGCGAAAGCGAAGGTTTTGCTGATGCATCCGCGGTCGTGGCGTTTGTGCTTCGGTTTCCTTTGCCTGAGGGGCATGTACATTATGGAACTTCGGTGCCACAAGATACGATTTGGGAATTAGCGCTGGAACGCACCGACCTGGATTGGGGTCAGGTTAGCCGCGAATTAACCCTGTTGCTCAGCGAGACGGTGGATCTTGGCGAATTGCTGGCAGCCGCTCGTGCGCTGCGAATAAATACAGGGCTGCAGCCTAGCGAAAAAGAACGTCAGCTTTTAGAATTACGGAAAAAATTCGATAAATATACTCAATTGAAATCCGGTTCACGTAAAGTAACTTTGCAGCAATTCACGTTGATTAACAAACCTGGCCGGATGGTGACACAGGGTGATGCTAGGCTTTACCGGCG
Source organism: Candidatus Omnitrophota bacterium (assembly GCA_043718225.1). GTDB lineage: Bacteria > Omnitrophota > Omnitrophia > Omnitrophales > Aquincolibacteriaceae > Multiplicimicrobium. Next base: position 8,016 of record JAYSWD010000146.1, on the reverse strand, counting down.
TCTGGCCCGTGAAATAGCGCTTCATAATTACAAAAATGGCGTGCGCATTCTCGTTCAGCGTGCAAGCTTGCCGCCTGGCGCCACAGAGAAAATAATTTTTCAAAGTATTTTAGCAAAGGCAAACGCAATCCGGCTGGGCTTTGCCGATGCGGAGCGTGAAATTCGTTTAAAACTCAAAAAGGATGAGATCGGATTGCAGACACGCCTCGTCTTTACGGCGGAAAAAAATAAAGATATTGAAACAATATTGCATCAGACGCAGGAGCTTACTAATGTTTTAAAACGCTATCCCAAACTGCAGGAGTTTATTATTGGGTTTGATGTTGCTGATGATGAAGGCCTTAAATCGCCGACACAATTTGATGCCGTATTGAACTTAATCCGCAGCTATAACCGAAATCAACGCGCTCAAGCGAAGCAAGAATTAGCGGTAACTTTTCATGTGGGTGAAGATTTTCGGCATGTATCAATGGCAAGCAGTATCCGTCATGTTCAAGAGGCAATTGAAATGGGAGCGCGCGGACTCGGACATGCGTTGGTATTGGGCGTGGACCCAGTGCGGTTTTTAAGCAAATTTAAATCAGAGCATATCAGCGAGCGGATTAATCAAATTTACTATGATTTACGGAATTTGAAATTTGACGCCGCTGGCTTAAGTTCCGCCGGTGTGGTGGTTGATGAAGCCGCTTTGCGCCAAGAATTGGCCGAGCATGCAGCGGGTAATGCCTATTTGCGGCAGGAAATTATTCCCAAACTCGATTTAATTTTGTCGCACAGTCAGCGTGATAAAAATAAAGAACGCAAATTATACGCGGCAATCAATCGCTTGAAAGCACTGCATCCCGAATCGATTATCAAATTTGATCCGGTATCACAAAAACAAATGGAAGAGTTGCGGGCGCGGCAGGCTTATGTTCTCAATCTCTCGATTGAGCGGAGTGCCGTGATTGAAGTCAACCCCACAATTAATGTCATGCTTGGGCCAATGAAGAAACTTGAAGAGCATCCGATCCGCCATTTTCTGGGTTTTGTCTATTTAGGAACGAATCCTCGTTTTCGCGGACGGAGGCCGGTCGTCACAATTAATACCGATAATCCGACTCTGCTTGGAATCAATCTTGTTCAGGAGTACGTGCAAGTCGCCATGACTTTCGGTTTGACGACGGCGGATGTGTTGAGACTGATTAAAAACGGAATTAAATACCGTCTTGGCAGTTTCAAACTTGATGACCGCAAAAAAATAGAAAATGCTTTCCGTTCCGAAATGCGGCACGATGACTTACTGGAAACTGCGTCTTTGCCCGTCCAAACAAAAGCAGATCCGGACACGACCGCGCGCGGCCTCAGTCAGATTTTAGCCGCTAACAGTGCTCGTGTTGAAAAGTTTTTGAATGGCCGTCTCAAGTGGGACGACATACCGCAAAGACAAAGGTTGAGAGAGGTGCAAATTTTAGTTCGTGAATTACGCGAGGGAATTCAGAAATCGATCTCGTCCGACGTGCCTTTTATGGGCAATGATCATGATGCGGATTTATATTGGGAACGTTCTCTTGCCGGCTACACAGAATTTGGAAATGAGCTTCGGCGGGTGTGGCGCGAGCAAGGCTTTCAAGAAAATGTCGGTTATTTAGGGCCGCTATTAACCGGCGCGATTGGAAATTATTGCGAAGCGCATTTGTACTTGTACCGTTATGCGAGACTTGATGCCATGTTGCAGTCGGAAAATGAAATGGAGCGGATGCAAACACTGTGGAAACGCGGTATGGGATTCCTTTTGCATCTGCGCGGTTTTGGTGTGCATTTAGAAGGGTTTTGGGACTTCGCTGCAAGATCAAGTTTGATCCGGCGGTTAGGAGCGCGGCCTGTTCGTCGTGATAAAGACCACATTTACTTTGCTCTCGATAATGATTTATTAATTCATAATTTTCGAGAACTTTTGCCGCTTGCTGAAAAATTGACGCCGCAATTGCAAACACAGGTTACCTTGACCGGGGCGTATGGGAGGAAACCATTTCAAACGAGCGAAGCTAATTTTATTTGGTGGGGAATTTGGCAAATGCTTGATCCGATGGTGCATGCGCCGCTTGCTTTTTACGATAAACAGCCAACTGTTCTTAAGCGCGAACAGCTTGTTGTTTATCTAAAAGGACTCTATGAAATTGATCGCTTTATAGAAGATGACGAAGCTCTGCGTGGCGCGATCACAGGCGGTATTGATATTTCAGGCAATTCTCTGTTCCGTGAAAAATTATTGCGAACTCATCAACCTGTATTAGCAGATTTTTATTTAAGAGTTGGCATTGATGCGCAAGATTCGCGGGAATGGGTCGCTAAGGCGCGACAGGCAAATCTCCTTGTTCAATCCCAACTTAAAACGCCTTACATTGCCGCACAATTTGGATTTTTGGATTTTGCGTCAGAGTCGCCTGATGGCCGCTGGGGAGAAGTTCCGACTGCGCAGGATCTGCTGCCCTTTTACTTAAGCTCGATTGTCTGGCAGCAGGAGTTTGATTCGGACGTTGAACCTTTTTCTCCGGCGCGTTTAAGAAAGAGTTACCCATCACTTCTTCCAATTTATGACCCCTCCTTTTGGCTCACTCAAACCCGCTCCGAAATGCGAAATGTACAAGATATTATTTCAGATATGAGCCAACGCACGGAGGCTCTGAGATATTTTTGGAGTGGAACAGGCACGGAAAATAAGTCCACAGCCGAACAGGTTTGGAACGATTTTTATTATTATCTCGAACAACCGCCGTTTAATTCCTCAAATATCGCCGGCCGAAGCCATGAATATGCGCTTTTGCGTGAGCTGGGTCAAAGCGCGCGTGCGCGGTGGAAAGCATTGGGATATGAAAATGAATGGGGTTATTTAGGTCCGTTGATGCTGCCGTTAGCCACAAAAACATTCGATACCGGTGTGATGTTTTATCATCAATATAAACGCATCGATGCATTTAATCAGACGAAAGATGAACTTGAACGATTGCATACCTTAGCGGCTTATGGAACGGGTCTGGCGGCACATATTTATCAAATGGGTTACCACGCCAATGACCACTTAGATGCGATTGCGGCAGATCTTCAAGCTGATGCAATGCCCACCGTCAAAATTCTGAGTCGCGGACTCGTCACCTTTTTAGATGCGGAGCTTCTGATTAAAACAACCCACGAATTTTTAGGACTTTTCTTAAAGCATACCGAGGAGTTACGCAAACGGCATGTGGTCGAGGCAACACAGTTGGCGCCACAGTTTCAAGGGAGTGAGTATGAAATGATGCGTTGGGTTTTGATGACCATGGCTAATCCGATTTTATACGCGCCGTCAACCCATCTTCAAGATAATCGATCACTTCTGGAAAGTGAATTTGATGTTTATTTGCAGCAAATTACCGGTGGTACAACGCAAGAATTCACCGAAAAAAATCGGCCGTTGAAAAAACAAGCTTTGCGAGCTATGACAGATCCGAGGTTGTATTTACCCAAAATTGTTGCGAATACGGGAAGTTTATTTGTGCCCGTAAAAGCCGATCCCGACTTTGAGTTTGGCGAGCACATTCAACCATTTGCTCAGCTTAATCAACCCGCGGTGGAATGGGCTGTGCGGCGTATTTTTAAAGGACGTGAAAAAGAAGCAAAAATTATTTTAAAGGAAGGATGGCAATGGTTGTTAAAGTTGGGATTACAGGAGAATTATCAGCTTGCGCAAACACAAGCCCATCAATCTTTCGACAATAGTGACTTTGCGGGTTTGAAGGCGCCACTTGCCGCTAATTTGCAACAAATTTTCAAAAATAGAAAATTAGTCGCCCCGAATGTAAACTTAAGATTTTTGAGCGTGTTGAACAGGTTAGAGATAGATAACTTAAGCGGGGCGGTAGCACCCATGTGGTTTGAGAAGGTGTTGCGTTTTCATTCTAACGGCACGGCTGTTATTCCACTTTCAATTCCCTGGCTTGCGGATGAAATATTGTCCCGCTCCGAAATGCGGGAACAAATGCAGACTAAAGACAAAAAGCAAAGTCATCAGTCTTCGGTCATCGGTCTTCAGTCTGACTTTAATCGCTCCGAAATGCGGAAAGAGATAAAAACTATCGCCCGCTCTGAAAACCGAAATATTGAAGACAAGAAGATCCATTTCAATGTGCCGAGAGCTGCGATTTGGGAAAGCTCCGAGGCGCCTTATTTGTTCCGGTTTAGCGAAGCTTTTCAGCAGAAGCCGCGAGTGGCTTGGAATGGACATGAAGTTTTTCTTACAGCATCCGTGCATCCTTATCGTATGAGCGGTGAAAAATTTTATGGTCAAGATGGCAAAGAAATTAAATCTCAAACAGTTTGTCAAATTTCCATTTGGCCGGGTGAGAAAACCGAGAAGACGGTTCTAACGAAATTAAATGCTCAGGCGGATATGTTGGGCGGTTTTTCAGGTAAATGGATGCAATTACGTTTGATTCAAGGCGTTGTGGCAGGTGAGGCCGCTATTTATATCAATGAAATGCAACCCAGTCGCGGCTATTATTTGCTAACGAAAGATGAATTGCAAAATTATGCTGGGCTGCGCGAGGCCGTAATCGAAAGAATTATTCAGGATGCATCCAATATAGGCGTACTGGTATTTTTAGCTAAATCCAAAGAAACTGTTATGAATCAGTATAAAAAACATGATAAGAACCGCGGAATCAAAAGAGACTCGATTACAGAAGGGGCGGCAAAAGCTAATCATGTCCGTCCGTTCAGTAAAGGATGGACAAAGGTTAAGGATGCCCAAGGGAAAATTTACTGGTTCCGCAAAGTAGATCGCTCCGAAATGCGGGAAAAAATGCAAGCAAAAGACCTGCGCCCAACACATAAGAACAGTGTGCAAAGCTCTAAATTGCTAGTCGATAGTCGTCAGTCGTTGGTCGTTCTTATCTCAGCCATTCTTGGTTTAAGGGCTGTTCCTAAAAATTTGGAAATTCCGGCGGAAGATAACTCCGAAGCGCGCTTGATGGAGTTGTTTAATCAAAACTTTCCGGCTTTGCTTGCGGAATACACAGCGAATGAATCCGAAGCGATGATTCGCGCGCAGAAAAATTTAGATAAAGTAAAAATAAATCAAAATTCTGAAACGCAACAAAAGCTCTTGGCACAATCCAACCAGACAGGGGCTGTGCAACGCGCGGCGCCGGTAATTTTTTATTCTGTTGAAATTCATGATCAATTAGTTTCGCTAGTAATAGCTTTGCGAAAAGCGTTTGTAAGCCGGCCGCAGGATTTGAATATTTCAATTGTCTTTACCAATTTTGACGAGCGTAAAAAGTTCGAAAGCTCCTTGCCGCTTGACACCCCTGGTGTGGATAACCCCGAGTTATCCACACCAGGGGTGTCAAATGGGGTGAATTTGTATTGGATGAATAATCAGGATATGGGGCGGTTGCGGCGCAATGTCATTGAAAGCAAGAAGTGGAGTGGTTCAACCGGGATTTTCTTTGCGCCACAATTTTTTATCCAATCTCTTAAGCCTTCGGCGCGCGTTCGCTCCGTCAGCGCGGGAATACTGCCGAATTCCGCGATCATGGCATTTGTTTCCGGTTTGACGCGTTATTTTGGGTCAGCGTCCGTCATTAGCTCGCAGACATTGGAGCAATTTTTATCCGACGTGGCACCGCATATGCGCCTGGATCAAGAATGGGGTTGGTCTTTCCTGGAATCCGTTCTTTCCGTCTTCGCGATAGCCCAAAAATCGTTCGCTCTGTCCGCTTGATGGCACGAAATGCCGTCATTCCTGCGCTGTAGGAATCTTTACTTCTTATCTAGATCCCCATTTTCATTTACGTGGATTTTTTCTAGATCCCTGCTTTCGCAGGGATGCCTGCTTCGCGGCACTTTCTAAATTTATATTTGAAGATTCTTGCTTCCTCCTGCATGTTGCAAAGAAAGGCTTTCTCCGGCAAGCTTAAGTCAAGCGGATTTGAACAGGTTTTTTCAAGATACCGAGAGCATATAGACTTGCTCGGCTTTTCTCTATTTGTAAGGAAACTATGATTCAGAAAATATTAATCGCGGATGACGAGCCGGATATTTTGTCCGCCTTCGCGGAGTTGTTGAGATGCCATGGGTTTGAAGTTGCGGAGGCCTCAAATTCCGACGAATTTGAGCTCGCAAACTCAACTTTTAATCCCGATTTGATTATTTTGGATATTTGCATGAAAGGGGAAGCAGGGCCTGATATGTATGACCGGGTGATGCGGCTCAAGTCGCCGAAGACACCGGTTGCGTTTGTTTCCGGCCTTATTGATTCCCGGTCTCAATCGCCGCTTGTAAAAGGAAGACAAGTCGCGATGTATTCAAAACCATTAAATGTCACGCAGCTGGTAAAAGATATTCACGCGGCTTTTTCTGATTCGGTTGTCGCCTGAATTTTAGCAGTAAGTCTACAGATAATTTTTTTGTGAGGAAATAGTATGATTCAAAAAATTTTGATCGCGGATGATGAGCCGGACGTGCTCGCTATGTTGGCAGAAGTTTTTCGCCAGCATGGGTTTGAGGTATGCGTTGCTTCAAGCGCGGAAGAATTTAAAAAGACATTTTTTGAAGAAATGCCCGATTTAATTATTCTCGACATTTTTTTTGGAAAAGATTCGGGGCCTGATCTTTATGACCGCGTAATGAAAATGGATGATGTGTCGCAAACACCGGTTATTTTCTTGTCCGGAAAGATGGAGGGAATGATCGAGTCCCCCCTAACCGCGGGCAGGCATATTGCTATGTATAACAAGCCCATTAACGTTGCTACACTTGTCCAACAGATCCGCGCCGCTTTTTCCCCGAATACTTCCGCCTGACAGATAGACCATAGCACAGAGCCAACAGCCAGGAGTTTCGATTGTCTATAGTCGATTGTCTATAGTCGTGTTAAAATTCCCGCCATGTTTACCGATAAATTGATCGATCCAAGCATCATTGATGCGCTCCAAAAGGCCACGGCTGAGCAACTGCCGCTTTTGAAAGCTCCCGCCGAAACCTGGCAGCCATCTGAGCTTTTGCCTGATTTTGCCCAAGAGGGTTGGGAAGACGAAGTCCGTCAATTCCAGAAAGAAGCCGCCGCGATTCCCGATGAAGCCATTGCATGTCTCGTCGGTAATACCATTACTGAAGAAGCTTTGCCGTCGTACCAAACCTGGCTGAACCGGCATATGGAATTCCGCGATGAAAGCGGAACCGACATTTCGCCCTGGGCGAAATGGACGCGTGCCTGGACCGCCGAAGAAAATCGCCATGGTGATATTTTAAACCGCTATCTCTATTTAACCGGTCGGGTGGACATGCATTCGATTGAAGTTACGATTCATCATTTAATCCGCAACGGATTTAATTTGGGTTCCGGTAACCACGTTTATAAATCCATGGTTTATGCTTCATTTCAAGAACGCGCGACGCGTGTTTCGCATCGCAATATGGGGCTACTCGCGCATAAATGGGGCGAAAAAAAACTAGGCAAAATCTGCACTTTAATCGCGGGGGATGAAGCGCGCCATGAACAGGCCTATCAAAATCTTTTTAAAGTTTGCATTGAGAAAGATCCCGACGGCGCGATTCTTGCGATGGCGGAAATGCTGCTTTCGAAAATTGTCATGCCGGCACGTTTAATGGATGACGGGTCGGGTCGCGATATTTTTGCGGAATATTCGATTGTCGCGCAAAAACTTGGGATTTATACGACGCGTGATTACGCCGAAATGCTTTTATACTTAGTTGATTTTTGGAAATTGGATAAATTGAAAAATCTTTCATCGCTCGCGGTTGCCGCGCAAGAAAAAATCTGCAAAACCGCCGAAAAATATCTGCGTAAAGCGGAAAGTCTTTCGGAAGCGATTCAGTCCGTTCAAGTTCCGCCCTTTTCATGGCTCGGTAAAGCCGCCCTCTAAAAGGAATTATATCCATGAGAGAAGAAATCAACCAACTCAAGGCTCACCTTAATGATCTCGCTGCCAAGCTTCAAGAGATCAGGAGGTATCTTTGACCTGGACGACAAGT
>JAYSWD010000145.1:0-11153 GCA_043718225.1 Candidatus Omnitrophota bacterium | reverse complement strand
CAAATCAAAAAAACGTGAGATACATGCGGCTGGAGGGACTTGGCGCTCTGCGTTCGTGTCCGCTTGGTCAGCGGCACTTACTTCGAGTCGGCCACTCGCTCCTCACAAAGAATTCCATTTTAAAAAACCTGACATTCAGTCAGCTTTTTTAAGACGGAATCTCTATGATTTCGTCGTCGCTCACTTCAAGTCTCTCACCTTGATTCATTTGGCGACAAGGCACAAGGCCTTTTCGCCAAATGATGCGGCTGGAGGGACTTGAACCCCCACGCCTTGCGGCGCTAGATCCTAAGTCTAGTGCGTCTGCCAATTTCGCCACAGCCGCATGAGACAAGAGTTTAAAACTCGGCGGTTAAAATCACAACATAAAATCGTATAATCTCTCTGAAATGATTAAATCTCTATTACTTTCAATTATTCTAATTTTCTCCGGCTGCGCATCGCGCTCTGATAAAACTTCCAATCAATTCTCATCATCTTCCAACGAAACCGCCGCGGGCGAAGCGATTCATGAAAAAATTCTCGACGGTTACGAAGCGTACTCCGACCCTCAAATGAACGCGTACTTGCAGGGAGTCGTGATCCGGCTTGCCGCCCACGCTAAAAGAAAAAATTTGAATTACCGTATCACGATTTTAAAAGATGAACGGATTTACGCTATTTCCGCTCCGGGCGGCGAGATATACATCACAACCGCTTTTCTTACTTTTGTTAAAAATGAAGCCGAGCTCGCGGCTGTGCTGGGCCATGAAATCGGCGAACTTCAATTTCTGGATCCGCAGTTTAATCCCGTTCGCAAAACAATGGACGGCATCACCAAAGTCGGATCGATGGTCGGCCCTATATTCGGACAATTTGGTGCGCTTGCGAGCCTTGGCCTGGTCGGCTTGCATGCGGCTTATGCCCGAGACCCGAATTTAGAAACCCGCGTACTTTCAAGCGATCGCTGGGCAATGAAGGCCATGCTTGAAGAAGGTTATGATCCGCAAGCATTGGTTGATGTCTTAACTCATTTTGCGAAGTATGACCGGCAGCTTTTATCGATGTTTTACGATTACTATCAAAGCCGCCCGATAACTATCAATCGCGTAAACGCGGCGAATGCGGAATTCAAAAAGCTGAATTTGGAAGGAAAAAATCTCGAAACATTCTTTTACCGCTATAAAAAGAATACGGAAAATTTACTTACCTCATCCAGTTAACTCAAAATATCTTGCCCGCTTAGATTCTTTGAGTTATGGTTTTCGTCTCATAAGCGCTCGTAGCTCAATTCTTTCGGCGGAGCCGAAGCAATGAAACGGGAGCCTCTGCCTTCGGTTGCAAAGAAGTTTTCATGGGATTAGTTTTGGTTTAGCGCTCGTAGCTCAATTGGATAGAGCATCTGCCTTCGGAGCAGAGGGTTACAGGTTCAAGTCCTGTCGGGCGCATTTATTTCGTTTGGTTGAGGAAAACCAGCGAAAGCGCGCCTAAATCACCCGCCTCGCCTTTAAGAATTGATTTTTTGATTTGGCATGATTGGAAAGCTTCACTCCAAGCAATCTGCTTGCAGCGCTCAATGGCTTTTTTAAGAAAAAAACCCGGGGCTGACTTAAAAACTCCGCCGCCTAAAACAATCATCTCGGGATTTAAAATATTCATCAAAATCGCCAAGCCCGTTCCTAGATGATAGGCCGCGGCTTCGAAAGCCTGCTTCGCTTTCCGGTCTCCGCGCGCCAAACGCTGAACAACTTCTTTAGCTCCGGAAACTTTCCGGCCGGAAAGCCAAGTGTATGTTTTCGCGATCGCGGTTCCGGAAGCATGCGCCTCTAAGCAGCCTTTTCTTCCGCAGCCGCAAAGATTCCCTTCGGAAACAACCGGCACATGTCCGATTTCACCGGCCGCAAATCCGGCGCCTTCTAGCAGGCGTCCGTTCACAAAAATGCCGCCGCCGATTCCGGTGCTGACCGTCACATAAACAAAGTCGGAATTTTTTTTTGCCGTTCCAAAAACTTTTTCCGCGCAAGCGGCGGCATTCGCGTCATTGGCAAGAAAAACGGGCAGATGAAACCGGGTCTCGATTTTATTTTTAAGGGGCAGATTTTCCCAACCCGGTAAATTAGGGGAACGCGGAATTTTTCCCAGCTGGGTATTCACCGCTCCCGGCAGCCCCACACCGACTCCGGAAACACGCATTTTTCGAAGCCGCGCGACAGTTAAAAAGTCAGTGATGATTGCGTCAATTCGGGCCAAAGCTTCTTTTGATTTCGCGCGAAGAGGCGTAGAAAATTCTTTGCGGGCAAGAATCTTCCCCGCTTCGGTGCCTAACGTCACCGAAACCTTCGTTCCCCCTATATCAATCCCGATTGCGGCTTTACTCATAGACCGAAGACTATAAACTAAAGTGGCTGAACTGGAAAAGGGAAAAAGCAAAGAATGTAAAATCCTGTGCGGTTGCGCGCTTTGCGCGCAGAGCAAAATAAACAGTCGGAATCGGCGCCTGACTTGAGATAAACTGAATGCGCGTCGAGCTATACAGTAAAAGAATTAATCGTGGGACGGAATAACGGCGCCTTGCGCGCATGTCCGCTAGTCGCGGCATTTGCTTCAGGTCGGCCACTCGTCGCGCCCTGACTTCGCTTATTCGAAACTGACATTGAGTCAGTTTCACTTGCCGCTCAGCCGCATAAATTGCGCGACTCTCTTCGATTCCGTCTGTGGCCTATAAATTTTAAACGCCAGACATAAATGCCTGGCGTTTAAAATTGGTGGGCAGGGACGGAATCGAACCGCCGACACGAGGATTTTCAGTCCTCTGCTCTACCGACTGAGCTACCTGCCCGACCAAAATCGCGGTCATTATAGAAAAGCCCTCAGGATTGTCAAAAGAATTTCCTGAAGGCGACGCAAATCATCTCAAGTAAAAGTCTCAATGGAAGTTCGGTTGCGGCCGTTTTCCTTTGACCTGTAAAGCGCCGCATCCGCACGTCCGACAATCGCGTCTGGTGTTTCATCAAAATCATGCAGCGAGGCTATGCCTAAACTGATTGTAATGGAGATTTTATGTTCGCCAAACTCAATCGGAATGGCTTCCACGGCTTTACGAATGCGATCCGCGACATTAAACGCGGCAGTCTTGATGTCCGTATTAGGCAGTAGCAAAACAAACTCTTCGCCGCCGTAGCGCGCAACCATATCACCGTCAGTCTGTCCGACATGAAAGCGAATCCCATTTCGAAGTAAATCTGAAACCCGGCGCAGCACTTCATCGCCCGCTTGATGTCCGTAAGTATCATTCACCTTTTTAAAATGATCAATATCGATCAAAACAATCGAAAGCGGAAGTTTGAACCTTTTCGCGGTTTTAAAAGCCTTTTCCGACATCACGTCAAAAAAGCGCCTGACGGAAACTCCGGTTAACCCATCCGTTGTTGAAAGCGCGTAGAAACGAAGGCGTTCGCGGTCGCTCGCGATTTTCGAGAAAAACGCGGAAAAAAGAAAAAGAAGCAGAATTAACTGAGCCGGTTGAAAAACCTTAAACCAAAACCCGTGCACAACAAACATAAAAAAGACAAAGCCGAGCCATCCGGCGATGAGCAAAGTAATAAACAGCAATGACCTTAAGTTACTGAACGGTAAAAGGAAAAAAAGCGCAACAAAACTTAAAATAATCATCGCCATGACATTTTGTTTGGAAGTGGCCGGTGTAATAAACTGGTTCAGCAGTGCGCCGTTAATGACACTTCCAAGCACTCCCAGCCCCGGATAAGCCTTATCAAGCGGCGTCGCTTTGATATCAGTGCCGCCCGCCGCGGTATGTCCCACCAAACAAATTTTGTCTTTAAAAATAACGGGCGAAATCAGCGGATTTCTTCCGGCCTGTATGCTTTCAAAACTTTTCAAGACATCGATATAAGAAACATGCTGAAAGGCCGAGGTCCATTTACCGGGCCAGGAAATCAGCAAAAATCCGTGCTCATCCGTTTTATAGGGAATGTCTTGCCAGTCTCTGAGCGGTCTACCTAATAAGTCATACGCTAATTTCAACGCTAAATGAGCATAAAACACACCTTCAACCTCGATGAACGGCTTAAAGCGGCGCAAAATCCCATCATCATCGGGGTTCACATTGATATGGCCGACACCGGTCACATGCTTTTCAAATTGAGGAATAGAACGTAAAAGAACTTTTTGACTGCCGACGGATTCCACAAAAATAGGGAGATAAACACCTTTATTTTTCTTAAGCGATTCCTCCATGACCCCATCATCAAATACGCTGCTCTGGCCCTCAAAAAGGTAATCAAACAAAATCGCGCGCGCGCCCCATTTCTTAAGAATTTCAAGCATCACTCCGTGATAATGCCGCGGCCAGGGGCGCTCTTTGATGACCTGCAAACTGTCTTCGGCGATTTCAACATAGACAATTTGCCGGCTCGCGGGAATGGGGGGACGGACACGGAAAAGTAAATCAAGCAATACCGTTTCAAAGCGGTCGAGGGTTCCAGAGAAAAAAATTAACGCGCCCAATGCGATCATCGCCAAAGAAATCATGAGCTGCGACAAATGATCGCGGTTAAGTTCTTTCAGGATGCTTACAAACAAATCAGCTTTTTTTTTTCTTTTTACAAGATTTTCAGGCGGTTTTATTGCCACGCAATCCTTTTATGCTGAGACAGCCCAGCGATGCGTTTTGATCTGAAATAAACGGACAGCGAGCAAAATATTCAGCAAATCTAAAAGAACCATTTGATAAGGGCTAATATGAATCCCTTCTCCGAAGCAGCCGCAATTCTCCGGCAAAGTTCCGTTCAGTTTCGCCCAAACAATCAGCGAAACAAAACTGAACGCTAAAAACCCGAGCACAAGTGCCGCGGCCCGCGGAAAATAACCTAGGACTAAAAAAATACCGGTAACAAATTCAAGCCATGGAATGGTGTAAGCGATGAAACCGATCCCAGCATAAGGAATGACACCGTACGCAGCAATCATACCGCGAAAATTTTCAACCGGCTCAGAAAGTTTTAAAAAACCCGAAAAAATAAAAATTCCGCCGAGAAATAGGCGCGCGAGCATCCAGAGCCAGTACTGTTTCATTTTTGCTGCCTACCCGCCGGCAGACAGGCGTTGCAAGAGCAACCGCGGCGAAAAATCATGCAAGTTTTGTTTCGGATGCCGGTTGCGCTTGCGGCAATGATGCAGAGCCAGCCGGTTGGGACGAAGTCCCAGAGGCCAAACTAGGCTGGGGCGGCAGGCCAAGCGTTTTACGGATTAAAGCTTCTCCGCCAATCTGAAGTTCCATCGGCCCCGCGAACATTTTTCCGTTTATAAAAAAAGTCGGCGTTGATTTAACTTCAAGGACCTCGCCTTCCTTTTTTTCGCCGGCGATACGTTCCGCCGCCACGGGATCAACCATACACTTAGTGAAATTATCCCTATTCAGCCCCACTTCGGCGGCATACGTCACGAAAGTAACCATGGGATCCGGCAAAGCCGCCCAAGCAGATTGGTTTTTGTAAAGCTTGTGATAAAAATCCCAGAATTTGTTTTGCTCCGCGGCGCATTCAGCGGATTGATGCGCGACCGCCGACCATACATGCATCCGCAAAGGGAAATGCTTGAAAACAATTTGGATTTTTCCGGGATATTTTTCCATAAACCGTTCAAGAATCGATACCGACACGGCGCAGGCCGGACATTGAAAATCACTGAAATCTAAAATCCGAACCGGCGCCGAATCGGGCCCGAGCGTTTTCCCGGCAGTGACGGTCTGAAGTGCGCCTTTCGCCTTCTGGGCCTGTTTCGCATAGCGAAATCCAAAAACAGTTCCCACACTGACCAATAAAATTAAAAATCCAATTAATATTCTTCTGACCGGTACTTGTTTTTGCATATTACACCTTTCGCGCGGAGCTTTTAACCAGCTCGCGTATTTTAGCATTGATCGATAATAACAACATCTCTTGCATTGAAAAAGGCGAACGCAGCGACCAATTTCCGGAATGGACTGTTCCCGGTGTATTGATACGGTGGCTGGGCTCAAAAAAATCAGCTCTGCCGGAAAGGGCCAGCCAATCCTGAAGTGCGTGAATACTGAAAATGGATTTTGTCGCTAAAACCGTTTTGAAAACTTTTTCGAGAAAACTGGGAAAATCCTGCCCCGCTTCATTCTCCGTGCTTCCCGCCCATCTGAGCAAATCTTTTTTCTCATCGGCCGTCGCCTCACTCTTCCACCATAACGGAAAAGAAGGCATATCATGCGTCGAAAGGTTCGACATGGAAAGCGGCCGGTATTCATCGGTCGCTTGAAAATGTTTATCGCCTTTCCAGTCACGCATCCAGCGCTGCACATCCGAGCCGGGAATTTGAAAATCTTTCAGGATTTCATGCGCGCAATCCGGAACAACTCCCAAATCTTCCGCGCAAGGCAGCATGTCTGAGGCTTCGGTCATCGCCGTCAAAATTTTCTCGGCCTGTCCTTTCCATAAAGATTCATCTGCGGGATCAAACACGCCGTTTCTACCTTGTGTTTCTTGCGGTTCATCTGAAGCAATTGTCCACAGCCGGCATAATCCCACAAAGTGATCAATACGGAAAAGATGCGCGTAGCGGCTCATAAAACGAATCCTGTCCTTCAAGTAGCGGAAATCATCTTTCTCAATTTCTTCCCATCGGTAAGGCGGCATCCCCCAGCGTTGGCCTTCCGCTATATACAAATCCGGCGGCGCCCCGGCTTCCCGGCTCAATTTAAAATAACGCGGATTCATCCAAACATCGGCGCTGTCACGCGCGACTAAAAAAGGGACATCCGCCATCACAAGAATATTGCGTGCCCGAATTTTAGAAACAGTTTGCTGCAGCTGGGCTGCCGTCTGCCATGCCAGCCATTTATGGAAAAGAACCATATCCTCCAGGCCGGATAATTCTTTCGCAGCCGTTGTCGAATCATAAACCCGCAAATGCTCGGGCCATTGCCACCAGGCTTTATTCTCATGAATTTCTTTGAAAACTTTAAATGCCGCGTAAGCATCAAGCCACGATTTTTCGGATTCGATAAAGTTTAAAAAATTACGCGTTTTCTTGCTGGTGCGCGGATGTTGAAAAATCTGCCATAGCAATTCAAGCTTCCGGCCTTTGATACGGTAATCCACAAACTTTTTTGGTTCTGAAAACTCTTTTTCGAGATCCGCTAATTTTTGATTGAAAGCGGTCACCGCGGATTTCTTAAGCCCGCGAATTCTTAAATACATGGGGTCTATCGCGAAAGCGCTTTGACTGTCATAAGGCCTGAAGTTCCAGCCCGTATCATTCAGAGGCAGAATTTGGATGATGGAGAGGCCGGTTTTTGCACACCATTTCGCGAGCAGTTCCAAATCGGGAATTTCACCGATTCCCGTGCTGGTTTTGGAATGCAGACAAAAAAGCGGCGCGAGCACGCCCGCGCGTTTTGAGACGCCTATTTTCCGCCAAGCTTTCGCGGTGGGCGCCGGCTTAAGTTTAGTGGATGGCATTAATACTCCATCGGTTGAGCCAGCGGCTTAGAGGAGAAAATATGCTGAGCCGGCGGCTCAGAGGAAAAAAAGTACAGAGCCGAAGGTTCAGAATGGAAAATATGCCGGCACTTCGGTTAAGCCAAAGAGAATGGACCTGTTGAGGCGCAGCCGCAGAGAAAAAAATAACCGGCATGTTTAGCGCTCCGGACGGTGCTCATCAAGCAAGCGGCGCATATCCCCGTCGGCTTGGCGCAATACTTGCGAACCGATAAAAAATAAAATGGAAAACTGCCAGCAATCCTCGGGACCGATCACGAGCCCGGTATTCACATTCTCCTGACTCTCGAGCATTTTTCTGAAATGCGAGGATGCTTTCGCGATGTCACCTTCAAAAATATCGAGATGCGCGCCCTTATTCTCAAATTTATGTGAAGGAAAGCGGATGCCGCGGATCATTAAAAAATTCATGACATATTCCTGCGCCGATTTCCATTCTTCACCCATTTCAAAACCCTCAAATTGCGGCAGATGCGAAGGTAAAACGAGCCGGGGTTCATCAATCGTAACTTCGCCTTTGCGGACAACCGTATCGCCCTTATTGACGGCCGATTCACCGAGAAAAATATACGGCAATTGAGTCGCGCCAAGCACCTGGAGCGGCTGAACCCGCGGACGAATCACCTGTGTTTTTTTGAGGGTTTTTTCCCAAAGCGCATGAATATCCATATAAGTTTTCAATTATATCAGACCAAAGACTTACTTGAGCGCGGAAAATAAACGGCTGAGAGTTTTACGGGGAATAATCCGCCAGGTACCGAAAAGCGCAGGAAGTGTGTTTAATTAAAAAGAAGCCGAGAATCCCATTATCCTTGGGTTTTCTGGTTTTTAATTAAAGCATTTGCGCTATTTTGTAAACTGACAGCGCGATCACAAATTGAAACAAAACTCCGATGAAGCAAACCACCACTGCGCGGCTCGTGGATAAAAAATCCAGCGCCTGGCGCACGGCGATGACCATCGCGATCAGCATCCAGACCGAGCTGATGATATAAACCGCTTCACGCATCGGTCCAAAGACCCCTAAGATACGAAACACACCGGGAGCGGCGGCAAAGCCAATGACCCGCAGCAACTCACCCATGTCAGTCTGAGTTTCTTTTGTCGCGAGCATTTTTCCGCCGACTAGATAAATAACAACGGCCCAAAAGAACCATGACAGGAATGTGGCGAGCACGCCCCAAAAAAGCCCCGCTATGCCCGGCATATAAGTCGCTAAACCTAAGCCGCCCGCGACGCTTGTCAGCGCCACGATAAGCATAGCCTGCGTTAATGCTGACTCATCATGCTCGACTTCCTCATAAAGGCTCGCGTCCAAGCGTATCGCCCGACCGAATCGACTCGCAAAATCATTCATAGACTCTCCTTTTTTGAGTTGCCTAAACCGTTAGCGCTTAACCGCCCCTATAAAGACAACACCTAAAAGCAAGGTGAGTAAAAAAAGCACGAGAAAAACTGAGAAAAGAATGCGCGCGATATCCATCGCTCCCGCCGCGACACCCGTGAAGCCGAAAATTCCAGCAATGATCGCGACAATAAAAAAGGCAAGTGACCAACGCAGCATGTGAACCTCCCTTAAGAAAATTAAAATCCAGCAAACATTCCCCTGGTCAAAACTAGTCTAGCGTCCTGTTTCTTGAAATAAAGTATCAAGATCCCGGTATGAACGCTGTCGGGAAAACCACTACGCATCCTTTATATTTCTACATTTTTTCGGCATTAAATGATTATCAATCCGCCGGTTGAGCACAGCGCACAAAATAAGGCCCGCTTTGATCGCAGTATAAAACCGCATATTGCCTGTATTTTCGCCCAAGCGCGGCTGCGGTCTCGCTCTGAATGCCTTCCACCGTAAAAGCTTTTTCAGCATGTGCCTTCGAAATATCAGTTGTGGAATAATAAACCAAGCCGCTAGCTTCTAGATCAGCTTCAAGCAATGCATTTTTCTTTTGGTTTTCAGATTCGGGTGTTTCCTGATTCATGGGATTGGAGGCGGTCAGAATGCTGAACCGTTTTAATTTGAGCACCGGCGGATAACCCTCATCATTCACCCGAAATGAAATCAGTTTACCCGTAATATCTTTTACCTGAAAAGTAGCGGCTTCGTATATTTTTAAAATTTTTGGATCAAATTTACCGACATTCATTTTTAAATTTATTCTGCTTTTGCGCTTTCGCGGAGAGGGGCTTTACGCCGCATACTCCTCCGAACCTTGCACCCAAATGAAAGACTGAATATCAATCATATCGCGCGGCTTGAAGTCACGCATGTCTTGGCGCACTTTCTGCGCAAAATCAAGCATGCTTTGATAAGTTTGCCAGTTAGGGCGTGATTCATACTCAAATTCAAACGCATATTTTTTTGCCGCCATTTGAGTCACGCGCGGCTTGACGAAAATAACGCAGAAATTTTTTTTTACCCTTTTCAGACGGCGATTTTTGCCCCAATGTCATATGTCTCCTTTAAACCTCTTGCTATTTACTTTTGCCTCATTTTCCGTGCCAAGTTTTTAAGGAAAACCGACGTTTTACGCGAAATTTTGTAAGATTTAAGCGAAAAACGTCTTTGTCTTCTGACAGATTTTGGTCATTCGCAAAAGCAGCATGAAAAATAATGCGGCGCATTTTGGTGGATAAATGGCGGAAAGTAATTTCAAAAACAGGCAGATGGAATCATGGTGAGGTTAGTTTTCATTTAAAAGGAGGCGCTCAGGCAGGGGCCGTATGGACCGCACCAATAATCTAATGTCTTCAAGGCTGCCGTTAAGCGTTTTATTTCAGCCGCTGCAATGCGCGATGCGGATGACGCAGCCTTGGCCGCCGCAATCTTTCAGAGCTTTTTGACGGGCTTGGTCGATTGTGCCGCCGGTACCTGAGCCAATCTTGCTGCCTTTAACAGCCACCGCGCCGCAGCTATTCTTAAACCACACCAGGCTCTTGCAGGTTTTACTATGTTCTTTGCAGTAACCCAGCGCCGTTTCCTCAGCTTCTTTCTTACTGCCCCAATTGTCAGAGTAACCGAAAGCGCCGTCTTTCGGGCTATACGCAATCGCGCCGAATGATTTGCGGTTGGTTCGCTCTTCCGCGCGCTGACATTCACTTTCGCAATTCACTTCCGCACTGCCGCAATACGAGCTGTAGCTCTCGCCCTTATGCCAGCAATTCTTAATCGACATACATTAATCAAAACAATCCGCGTACGCCGCCGCCGCGAAACCCAGTATGAAAATTGTGATAATTGTTTTTTTCATCAAGGCTTGGTTTAAATATTTGCGGGCAAAGTAAAATAAAAAACTGATCCCGCCTCTTGTTCATCCTCAATGCCAATTTCTCCGCCGTGACGTTCAACTATTTTTTTACAAAGCGCAAGCCCGATGCCGGTCCCCGGATATTTGCTCTTGGAATGAAGCCGAGTAAAGATTTTAAAAACACGCTCTCTATACTGAGGTTCAATCCCAATTCCATTATCTTTTACCGTGAACAACCAGCTTTTGTTTTTCCGCTTTGCCGAGATATGGATCCGGGGTACGGCCGCGCTTCTATATTTAATCGCATTAGAAATTAAATTTTGAAATAATTGGGTGATTTGCACACCATTCACTTTCAGTTTGGGCAATAAATCCTGGG
>JAYSWD010000144.1:0-11202 GCA_043718225.1 Candidatus Omnitrophota bacterium | reverse complement strand
CTTGCGCGCTGGCTGCCGATACAAAGCCACAAAGCATGAAGGCTAAAAGCATGAACCTTTTCAAAAACGAAGTCATACATCCCCTCATCATTAAAGAGCCGGATCTGTCACTTCCGGCTATTGATTGAAATTCACGGTCTAGAACATCACCCCTATAACAATCTTCATGCCAATATCATGGGTTTTTAACTAGTGGCAATTAAACAACTTACGCACTTTCATATTCTTCATTTTTGAATTTTCTACATTTTTGTAAATACTCATACATTATCAAGCACTATCTCATACAAAAAAAACTCGGGGGGTTGCACAGGCTTTTATAATCTACGCATGGAAAATGAGCCCATTCAATTATTGCAGTTTTTTATTTGTGAGGAGTTTGAATTTGACGCCGATGACGGCTATCAATCTCAAAAAATTCGCAGCAATCTCTACGTTCCTTCTTTTCCCTGCAAGCTGGATCAACTTTATATTGTGACGTGTTGGAAAAAAGATCAAATGTTTCATAAAGAAGTTTTAGAATATGAACTCGAAGACGGAACAATAATTAAAACTCCCCATATGGACATTGAGCCCGTAACAAACCATGTTCTTTTCCGCTGGCATAAACACCGCTTTCCAAGCGACCTCCTAATCAAACAGAATTCCCTCGTTCATATTCGGGTCGTGCTGGACTGGGATAAAAAATGGGAAACTTATCTCATGGTAGAGCAGCGCAGCTAATGATTATGCTAGTTGGTTGCGGTTGCGCCGCAGGCGCAGAGCCGAAATAAAGAAGAAGGCAAGGTAAAAACCCTGCCTTCTGTCTTTGGAGAAAAACTTGGCTACTTTACTGACTCAAGCGGTTGCGTGAAACGCAGAGCTAAAACAAAACAGAACGACTTAGCGAATGCGCCGATGCTCGAACTTACCTTTTACATTTGTCTCAAAATAACGCCCGTGAGATGAGGCCTGTAAAAATTCTTCAAAAACATTATGCGGGACTTCCTGATAACGGTAAACGGGCCCCTCAATAAATTCGACCTGAAGCATGCGGTCTTTATGTTCGTATCCAATCCATTCAATTTCGCTCGAAATCACCATATGATTAACCATGTTTTTCTCCTTTAGCGGCATTCGCATCGCCTTAGAAGAATAACGGAAAATATTACCAAAACTTGAGCACTTCCTGGTAGCACTGTCGCCTACACTAAACATAACCCACCCTTTTTGATTCTTAAATGAGAATCATTTCCTTCTGATTTTTGCCGCTCTGACTTACTTAACCGGATTTCTGCGTACATCTTCAAGTAACCCGAAAATCTGCGTCTGGGTTGCCCCAAATTCCAAGGCCGTCGCGATGACGTCCTGGCAGATCTCGTAATTTTCCTTCACCAGCGCCTCTTTTAAAGTTAAAAGCGCGGTTAAAGCAACCGGATTAAGTATATTGAGCCGCAATACCCGTGATTGCGGCGACTGAACCGTATTCATAAGTGATCTCCTTATTTATCTTAGCCAGCCAATTGAATTATCGGCCGGTCCTTACTTTTAGTTACTGTTTACTCGTCGGCCGAGCCTCGTCAAGACCGACCAACAACACCGAGCCCCGGCTTTTTTATTCTGGCGGTCGAGCGTCTGCCGAAAGGCAGAAGCTCGGAACCAAACAGAATCGAAAGCCTTAGCTTTTTTTATTTTCCGAGTAAAAATTTTCGCAATTCGAGCTTCATCGAGAATTGCAAAATAAAAAAAGAAAGCCCGTGATGGTTTTCCCATCACGGGCTTTGGTGTTTTCAGATTTCACGTTAAACTAAAACCTTAAACCGCACCTCCGCCCACGACGGGATAACCCGCCACTGCCCACATGCGATGCATGGATGGACAAATAGCCGTCACCGCAAAACGTTTAAACGTCGCGGTGTTTGCCGTAAGCTGAATGTGTTTAAGATTCTGATTCATCGTAATTTCCTTTACAGAATGAAGAATATCACAGTCCGGACTTTTGTCAATGAGACTAGGAAAATAATTAAGAAACGCCGGCGCTTTCGAGAAGTTCTTTGGCATGGCGCACGGCAATCGCCGTTTCTTCCTGTCCACTCATCATTTGGGCTAACTCCTTAATGCGGCTGCCTTTATCCAGGACCTCATAGCTGATTTTAGTCTTTCCGCCCTCGGTCACTTTGACAACCTTAAGATGGCGCTCCCCATAGGCGGCAATTTGAGGCAAATGCGTAATCAAGAGCACTTGGTGATTGGCCGCGATTTCGCGCAATTTTTGCCCTACAATACTCCCCATCCGCCCGCCGATATTCGCGTCAATTTCATCAAATACTAGCGTTGAAATGCGGTCCGAATCGCCCGCTATTTTTTTTATTGCAAGCATCACGCGCGAGGCCTCCCCGCCGGATGCAATTTTTGCTAGCGGCTGCGCGGGCAAACCTGCATTGGGGGCCAAATCAAATTCAAGATGATCTATTCCAGAAGGGCAGGGTTCCACGGCTGTAATACGGCAATTAAATTTTGCCAGCTTCATTCCAAGCTCTTCAAGTTCAACGCAGATTTTTTTTGAAAATTTTTGTGCCGCGGCCGCACGCTGTTCTGAAAGTTGCTGTCCCGCAGCTTTTACTTTTTTTAAAGCGGATTGAACTTGTTTTTCCAATTCCTTTAAACTTAAATCTGAATCTTCAAGCAATTCTAATTTCTGTTTGGCATTTTCAAAGAAAGCACATACAGCTTCCAGACTTCCTCCATACTTGCGTTTTAAAGTATCCAGTGAGTTTAAACGGCTTTCGGCTTCGCGCGCGGCTTTCTCATCAAAAGAAAGGCTTTCCTGATAATCGCGCGCATTGCGAATCCATTCCTCCAGCTCAAGCTGAATCGATTCCAGTGTTTCGCGTTTTTTTGTGAACTCGGGATCGATTTTCTCCAAATCAATCAGCGGCTTAAATGCCGCGCTGATTTGATCCGAAACGGATGAATCGCCGTCATCCAGCTTTTCTAAAAGTTCTTTCATTCTTTCATGCAATTTTTCGGCATGCGAAAATCGAATCCATTCCGATTTTAATTGCGCATCTTCGCCCGGCTCAAGTTTAATACTTTCAATTTCCTGAACCTGAAATTTAAGCAAATCAATTTGCGCTTCGCGGTTCTGAATGGAGTCCAAAAGCTCTTGCTGCGATTTGATGTGTGCGGCATAGTCGGCATAAACCGCGCGGTATTCTTCCAATAAATTTTCAGTTTTGGCGTAGCGATCGAGCATTTCCAATTGCGCAGAAGGTTCAAAAATGGCCTGAAAATCATATTGGCCATGCCAGTCGAGAAGGCTGGAGGCCAAAGCACGTACTTGGGAAAGGTTGACCATGCGGCCGTTGATTGTATTACGGCTTTTTCCCGGAGCCGAAAATTCGCGACGAAAGACAAGCAATTCATCGTCATCGCCTAAGAATTCGCCGAACTTGGAGCGGGCATTTTTTTCGCCGAGCCGTTCACGCACCGCATTGAAATCAATCACGGTTTCGAGAGCGCAGGCCTGCGCCGGATTTTTGAAAGGTATGGAATCGGCACGATCACCGAAACAGAGACGCAAAGCATCAATCAGAATTGATTTGCCCGCACCCGTTTCGCCGGTGAGCACATTCAGGCCGTGAGAAAATTCAAGCCGGATATCATCGATTAGCGCGTAGTTTTGTATCCGAACTTGAGATAGCATTCACCCACCTTATAACTTTCCGGAAGTAGGTTTTCCTACTTCCGGAAAGTGAATCGGTTTTCCGAAATAGCTTAACTATTGAATCGCTGAAAGCAAAGTACCGACGCCGGCAATGGGGTTCGCGCCAAACTGAACGGCAAGCACGGGTATATTTTTAGAAGCAAAGGCCTGATAATCACCCAGCGCCTGCGCTTGTTTCAATTGGCTGAATGTGTATCCGGCGGAAGGAACGTCTAACTTTTTTGTATCTTTCACAAAAAGTTCGATGAACCGCCCCGTGCGCGGTCCGCCTTTATAAAGCTGGCCGATGGAATGCAAATAACGCGGGCCGAATCCATACAGAACAGGAACCTTCAATGTTTCAGCTAAATAAGACTGGAGCTTATCCATTGCAGCGATGGTTTTTTGATTGCGTTCAAAGTAACCAAGAATGGCCAGATAATCTCCCGATTTCAAACCCGTTAAATATTCTTTTAGAAGATTTTGGTCAGACCCTGAAACTTTCGTGGAAACCTGAACAACAGGCTGCGGCTGTGCCCACGCTTTTCCCGCCGCCAAATCCGAAAGTAACGCGCCCGTCATATCTTTGCTTTCTTTGACATTCGGTTCATCGAAAGGATTGATTCCCATCAAACTGCTCGCGATACTGGTCGCGATTTCAAATTTGAGCAATTCGCCGCCGACATTACTCCAATCTGACCATTGAATTTCAATGACGGGAAATCCGGCTTTGCGGACCGCCTTGACTGCTTTTTCAAGTGCGGGTGCTTTCTTGCCCGGTTCTTTCAGGACTACAAAATAACGGTCGTTGCCATATGCAGCCGGTCCAAAAGTTTTTTCACCAACAATCGGAACAATCCCCTTGCCCTGTTTGCCTGTGCTTTCCGCGATGAGCTGCTCGGCCCAATCACCCACGATTCGCAACTTGGGCGTTGTCCAAAACGTTAGTTTATTAATATCCGCTTCAGCCAGTTGGCCTAACACCATCCCTAAGTACATGCCCGGATTCTTAGAAATATTTTTTTGCGAGCGCATTTCTTCCAACGCGGCGCATGCATCGCGCAGCGCGGAACGGATATCCAAACCGCAAAGGCCGGCGGCTGTTAAACCAAAAAAGGAAAGTGCGGAATAACGTCCGCCAATATCGCCGGGATTAAGAAAAGTGGCCTCAAATTGATTTTCAGCTGCGATTTGCTGAAAGCCGGAACCGGGATCCGTAATTGCCATAAAGTGGCTGCCGGTTTCTTTTTTTGAACCGCGATAAGTTTTTGAAACGCGCCCGTAAAAATACTGAAACTGAGAAACTGTTTCAATCGTACCGCCGGATTTGCTGGCGACAATAAAAAATGATTTCTTCAGATTGAGTTTGGCCTCGACAGCCGCAATCGCCTGCGGGTCAGTCGTGTCTAACAAATGAAAACGCAACGCAGGCTTTTCAACTTGCGGCAAAATAACTGAGAATACTTCCGCGGCAAGACTCGATCCGCCCATTCCGAGTAAAACAACGTCGCGAATACCGCGGCTTAAAAGTTTGGCGCGCAGCAAATCAATTTCATAAACACGGCTCAAAATTTTTTCGCAGTTATCAACCCAGCCTAAGCGGTTATTGATGACTTTGATATGCGCGGGATCCGTCGACCAAAGCGAAGTATCCTTTTTGATCCAGCGCGCGTGCAAATCATCCTGCACCGATAAATCAATCGCGGATTTAACGGATTCTGAAATTTCTTCGGGTAGCGTGCAGGAAACTTTGGGATTACGGATTTTGGAAGAAAATTCTATTTTTTTGAGTTCAAGCGTACGCATCAAATCTTCGAATGCCTGTTCAAATTGTTTCACGCCCGCTTTTTGCAAATCCGCGCACACCGTATCCACGTTGATGCCGAATGAACGCAGGCGGTCAATCGCCGCGCGCGCTTCGGTTACGCCCTCTTCGACGGCATTCGCGCGGATTTTACCCTGCTCCAACACAGCTTCCCATGTGGGCTCCGGCAAGGTGTTGACTGTTTCTTTGCCAACTAAAGGTTCGACATAGCACAGAGTCGGATAAGCGGGATTTTTTGAACTGGTGCTGGCCCACAAAACTTTTTGTGCGAAAGCGCCGGCGTCGGCAAGTTTCTTCCAGCGGTTTGAATTGAGAATCGCTTTGAGTTCCTGGTAAATGAGTTTGGAATTAGAAACCGCGGCCTTGCCTTTTAAATTTTCAAGCAGGACAAGTTTTTCGGCATCCACATTGTCTCTAATCATCACATCAAGTTTTTGATCAATCGCGGAATCAATACGGCTAATAAAAACACTCGCGACGGAATGCACCACGGCAAGCGGCTTCTTCTGCTTGAGGCGGCTTTCAAGCCCGCGCAGATAAGCTTCCGCGACATTGCGGTAATCCTGGATTGAAAACATCAGCGTAATATTGACGTTGATACCGTCCGCAATAAGCTGTTCAACGACGGGAATACCCTCTTTAGTCGCGGGAACTTTGATCATTAAATTGGGGCGTTTTACAAGTTTGAAAAGACGGCGCGCTTCGGCCAAAGTTTCTTCCTGGCGGTAGGCGAGCACAGGTAAAACTTCTAAACTCACATAACCGTGTTCGCGGTTCGACTTGTTAAACACACCGGTGAAAAGATCGCAGGCACGCTGAATATCAGAAATAGTCAAAGCATCATAAACATCCAAAACACTTTTCCCCGAACGGAACATACTGCGGATATCTTTCTCGTAGCCCTCGCCTGAGGAAATCGCTTTTTGAAAAATTGACGGGTTGGAAGTAACCCCTCGCAATCCCTTTTCCTGCACATATTTTTTGAGCTTGCCTGAATTTAAAAGCTGGCGGCTGATCGAATCAAGCCATGGGCTTTGGCCGGCAGCATGGAGGTCGAAACTGGGTAGTTTTTTTACTTGTGTCATTGACATGAAATCCTCTGGATTTGGAACGGTAAAAATAAGGGCGTTTCAGAGCCGAAAGTATATCAAAAAGACCGCTGACCGTCATCATCCGGAACAACCTTCCCAACCCCCGGCGTTAGGAAAATTCCTACCGCCGGGGGTTGGGAAGGTTGTCATTCCCGCGAAAGCGGGAATCCAGGCTTTACACTTCAAGATCCCCGCCTTCGCGGGGATGAAAGACCTGCTGATTTTTGATAATTGTGTCTTTCACTTTCTGCATGAGTTCAATCATTCCCTGCTTCATTTTGGCGGAAATACAGATCGAATTCGGCAGGTCGGCTTCCCATTGCTGTTTTTGCTCATCTGTCAATAAGTCCGACTTATTGAGGGCAAAAATGGTCGGTTTGGCGGAAGCTCCCAAAGACTCTAAAACTTTATCCACAACTTTTTTCTGGTCAAGCACATTGAGATTGGAGGCGTCCATGACATGGATAATGGCGTCGGCTTCGGTCACCTCTTCAAGCGTCGCATGAAAAGCCTCGACAAGATGATGCGGCAAATCGCGGATGAAGCCTACTGTATCGGTTACTAGAATATTCCCAAGCCGTCCGTCTTGAAAAAGGCGTGTTTTCGGATCCAAAGTCGCGAACAATTGATCCATCGCGTAAGCGTCTGAACCGGTCAGCGCATTAAGCAAAGTGGATTTGCCGGCATTCGTATAACCTACGAGCACAGCCTGAATAAAATTTTTTTGTTTGCGGCCGGCTCGCAGCCGCGCGCGATGCTCTTTCAGCTTGCCCAATTCTTTTTTAACCAGAATGATCCGTTCGCGAAGACGGCGGCGGTCGATTTCGATTTGCTGCTCACCCTGTCCGCCCATGGCTCCGGCTCCGCCGCCCGCCGCACGCGAGAGTTTTTCCCACTGCATATCCACACGCGGAAGCTGATATTGAAGCCGCGCCAGTTCAACCTGCAATTTTCCATCGCTTGATTTCGCGCGGCGCGCGAAAATATCGAGAATCAGCCAATTGCGGTCAATGACTTTGGCTTTATGTTTTTTTAGTTCAATTTCAATATTGCGAGTTTGAACCGGCGATAGATTTTGATTAAAAACCACTTTAGTCGCTTTCATTTCCACAACCTGCTGGACAATCTGCTCAACTTTACCGGAACCGATGAAAAATGTCGCGTTGGGGCGGAATAATTTCGCATGCACAATACTTACGGTATCGCCGTCCGCAGAACGCACCAGCTCCGCCATTTCCTCGCATTCTTCATCGTAATGAAATCTTTTTTTGTCGCTTGTTAATTCGACGATAACTAAAACAACTTTTTCCAAGATTACTCCGTTTTCGCGATCGAATTCGCGTACTTTAAATGGCTCGAAACATATTGCGCGAAAACAGCCGGCTCGGCATCCTGCGGCCAATAAACCCAATTAATTCCGCGTTCACGCTTAAACCATGTCCATTGGCGTTTCGCCAAATTACGTGATGCCTGTTTAATTTTTTCTTTCGCGCCTTCCAGCTTTGCGGCCAAATTGCCTTCCGCATTCAGCGCTTCAATAATTTCTTTATACCCCACCGCTTGCGCCGCGGTTTTGGACAACCCGGAAGCCATGAGAACTTCTACTTCCATCACCAAACCCGCTTTAAACATTTGATCCACGCGTTGATTAATACGCTCATAAAGCCATTCGCGGTCGCGGTCAATTCCAAGCACCACCGGAAAATAACCTAAATCTTCAAGCGTTTCACGCTTTTCGCGTACCTGCGAAGGTTTTTGGCCTGTAATCGAATGGATTTCCAATGCACGAATGACACGCATAGGATTTTGCACATCCATTTTCTCAAAATGTTCGGGGTCAATTTGCTTGAGCTCCCGCGCCAAAGCTTCCAAGCCTTCAGTTTCAAGACGATGCTCAAAATGTTCGCGGACTGCTTCATTCTGCATGGTAATTTCAGGCAGGCCTTCCAGTAAACCGCGCACATACAACCCTGAACCGCCTGTAACGATAGGTAAATTTGCACGCATGCGAATTTCATGAATTTTTTGTAAGGCGTATTTCCGGAAGTCATAAGCGTTAAACGGCCGCGAAGCAGGAACCAAATCAATCCCATGATGCGGAATGCCATGCTGTTCCACCAAAGTCAATTTAGCGGTTCCGATATTCATACCCTGATAAACCTGCATCGAATCGGCGGAAATAATTTCGCCGCGCATTTTCTTCGCGATTTCAATCGCCAGCGCGGATTTTCCGCTGGCTGTAGGGCCCACGATAAAAACAACTTTGGGTTTAATGCCGGATTTTTTGAGAAGTTCGGGAGAAAATTCGGGGATGTTAAGTTTCATCTTATTACTGGATCCCGGCCTGCGCGAGGATGACATGAGTACATGTCACATCGACGTGGGCTGACTGATACCAAGCAGCTCAAGCCCATTGCGTAATACAATTTGGGAAGCCCGGCAAAGCGCAAGGCGCGCATCCGTCAAAGCGGCATCTTCGCTAACCACGCGACACTGGCTGTAGAATTTATGAAAGCTCGCGGAAAGCTGGCGCAAATAATCCACCAACCGATATGGCTCTAAAGTTTCGGCAGCCTGCTTAATATAATCGGGAAACTGAGAAAGAGTTCCGATCAAGTCACCTTCTTCGGGGGTTTTCAATAAGGCCACGTCCGGCGCGCTTGAAATCTTGCGGTCCGCTTTTTCGATTAAACTGCAAATGCGAGCATGCGCATACTGCAGATAATAAACCGGATTTTCCTGCGACTTTTCTTTTGCCACCTCAAGATCAAAATCCAAATGGCTTTCCTGGCGGCGCAAAACAAAAAACAAACGTGCCGCATCTATACCAACCTCTTCGTACAGCTCTTTATACGTAATAAACTCGCCGGCGCGCGTGGACATTTTCATCGGCTCGCCTTTTCGATACAAAGTGGAAAGCTGCACTATGCCGACGTGAATCTTATCCGCGTCATATCCCAGAACCTGACAAGCGGCTTTAAGGCGCGGAATATAACCGTGATGATCCGGCCCCCACAGATTAACGATCTTTCTGAATCCGCGTGAATACTTCGTCATGTGATACGCAATGTCCGGCGCGAGATAAGTGTATTCACCCGTCGATTTTTTGACGACGCGGTCTTTATCATCCCCCAAATCAGTGGAACGAAACCACACTGCGCCATCGCTTTCAAAAATGTAACCGCGGTCTTTCAATAAATTCAGCGCTTCTTCAACTTTGTTTTCGGTGTAAAGCGTGCGTTCGCTATAGAAGTTATCAAATTGGCAACGCGTCGCTTCCAAGTCTTTTTTGATCCAGCCCATGATCGTGTCTTTGGCGTAGTCAGTACATTGCGTTGTCGCTTCTTCTTCAGACAATTTTAAAAGCGCATCGCCTTTTATTTTCACGAGGTCTTTGGCTAAATCAAAAATATAAGTTCCTTTATATCCGTCTTCGGGTAATTCACGCGGCTTACCAAGCTCTTCAGAGTAACGCGCAAAAACACTGCCGCCTAAAAGGCGCATTTGCCGCCCGGCATCATTCAAATAATATTCTGCGTTCACATCAAAACCCGCGGCGCGTAAAATCCGAACCAAACAATCACCGATTGCCGCTTGCCTTCCATGCGCGATCGTAAGCGGACCGGTCGGATTGGCACTGACAAATTCAACCACTGTTTTAAGGCCTTGACCGTAATCGGAAAAGCCGTAACGATCGGGGTTCTTGAGAATATCGAGAACGATAGTACCCAAAGCGGATTTTTTGAGATAAAAATTGATGAAGCCCGGTCCGGCGATTTCAATTTTTTCAAGGATTTCTGAGCGCGTCGCTTCCAGATTTTTTTGAATCAGCAGCGCGGTTTCACGGGGATTTTTTCCGACAATTTTTGAAATTTTCATCGCAACATTACACGCCAGGTCGCCGTGCGCGATATCTTTGGGAGGCATCAGTTCGAAATCAAAACCGGCGGGCAAATTGCCGCCGCAAAGGTCCGCAGCAGATTTTAAAATTAGCTCTTTTAATTGTGTCTTCATAGGGCTTAGGATTTGATCAAAAAGCGTCAGATGCAAGGCGCGAGCAAGCGCCCGCGGAGGCGTATGCGGCAATACGCCGCACAAGGAAGCGAAGCGAGCAACGACGCAGATGATGCTTTTTCATCAAATCCTTTTAGCGTCGCCCCAAAGCGTTTCGAGGGCATAAAAGCCGCGCAGCTCCTTCAGAAAGACATGCACCACAACCGAACCAAAATCGAGCAGAACCCACTTCGATTCACGCAAGCCTTCTACCTGCCATACCGGCTCGCCTTTTTTTTTCATTTCAAGCATGACTTCTTCGGCAATGGCGTTGACATGGCGTTCGGTATTGCCGTGCGTAATAATAAAATACTGGGCGAAGCTCGACTGCTTTTTCACATCAAGGACAATGACGTCTTCGGCTTTTTTATCTTCCGCAATATCGCGGATCGACGTAGCAATTTTTTTGGGAATCACAGATTCTCCTCTTCGGATCAGTTTAAGAAAGAGCGGAATTATATCAAAAACTAACTGCAGCCGCAGTGGCTATCTTCTTTATGGGGCAGCACCCCACCGTAGCCGCGTCGGCTCCCGGCGAGGTGTGAGCC
>JAYSWD010000143.1:0-1252 GCA_043718225.1 Candidatus Omnitrophota bacterium | reverse complement strand
CTGCCCCCCCCACTCCGGCAGAAAACCAAAAAGAAGGGCCCCACCATTCCTGGCCGTGGAGATGCAGCAAAAACATCAGTACCGCCATCCCCTCTGCCGCCTGGCTCATAAAATTCCTCAACCGTTGCCGTTTCTCCTGCGAATTCCGGTGTTCTGAACGTCCGTCTTGGCTCACGGATTTCAAGACCTTCATCTGCTCATAAATTCTAAACAACTGAATCGCGGCCCTGAGAAATAGCCTCGCCTCGGGAGAAACTGTTGAAGTCTCTAATTTTTTCTCAAATTTATTGAAATCCTTGGGTAAATCTTCTCGATTGACCTCCGCTGCTTGCAAGCTTGATTTCAAATTTTCCACCCTTATGTACACCTCTTGATTTTCCCAGCTATTCATGCGCGATAATCCTTGCTCAAGATATTGCCAAATCATTTCCGGATTAGGCGCCGTAAATTCTTGTCCCTCGATATCTTTTGAAGGAATCAAGCCAAGATCGGCCAGCTCGGTCAAATCCAGCTCCACCTCAGAACCATTTTCCAAAGCCCGCGCTTTTAACTTTTCATCCATGCCGGAAAAGATCGCCTTAAATAAGTCCCTATCCATGATCACTTTAAAATCACTGACCGGGCTCACGGAATCAAACGGATCGCCTGACATTTTACTAAAAATTTCTCTCAAAAGTTTTGCGGTACGAATTGTTTGGTTATGCTTGATGTCAGAATCAAGATACGAAGTCAAATCAGCATCCGGTTGAATACGGGCATGTTTATTCCCCAGAGAGAATGAAAACTGTGAATAACCAACAGGTTTTTGGCTGATTCCGGATTCTCTCGCCAGGCTGATGTGTCCAAATGGCTTTGGATCTTTACGCCCATCAGGCCCGCCCAGTTCGACCAGTCCGGCACCAAGAGCAATACGCATGTGCTCGGGCCCCAAGAACTGCAGAACACCGATGACTTCACGGTACGGGAAAAGAGCTCCCTCTTGAGACTGATAGGTTTCGGCTAACCCTTGATATTTTTCTTCAAGCGCCGGAACTTCTGCCGCAATCACGGCAGGCGCGTCTTCAAGGGGAAGCACTCCAAACATAACGCCATGTCCCTTCGGCAATTCCCATCGAAACTGAGCCGCATCCTCGCGCGATTCAGTACGAATCTCGGGATTCGCTTCATCCAATAACATCCTAAAAGCTTTCACAGCGCCCTCATTGTCCCGATAGTCTGCGACTCCATGATGCGTTACGTTGTATCCTTTTAA
>JAYSWD010000142.1:0-11392 GCA_043718225.1 Candidatus Omnitrophota bacterium | reverse complement strand
GCCCAGCTCAAACCCGCTTGCGCACTTTCGAGCACCAAAAACTCGAATTGCTTCCCTTCATCCGCGGGAGAACCCCACTCTTCGTCGTGATAGCGCAGCATCAGCTCACTGCTCATTCCCCATCCGCAGCGCGGTTTTGAATCTACTTTTTTACTCATGCTTAGTAATTGTCATTCCTGAAGGAATCGCAGTATTTGCTTCTGTGTTACTTGAATTTGAACCTAGATTAATTCCGGAAGAGGAAATTCCCGCATGGCTTGAAGAATGCGTTGTCGAAGAAGAAACGCTCGCATCACCGGAAGAAACATAAACCACACTGCGCGTAAGATAAGGCAAAACTTCGCGCGGAATTCTTCCGTCACGCCCGCGCAATGCCGCGGGATCAACGCCGATCAAAGTTCCCGACCGCATCGTCGTATTGCCATCACTGTCTTTGACCGTAATCCCTGAGAAAATCCCATCCTCGTCCAACTCATCGGCTTCTTTCTGCTTTTGAGAAATAATTTCCTTATACGGCTCTTTTAATTCTTCCGCGGCCGCATGCGGAGAAAACCATCCTAACAACGCAAAAATAAATATCCAGCTCTTCATTTCACCTCCACTTTAGACTAAAGACTGACGACTAACGTCACGCTGCAGACGGCGTTTAATATCGAAAAAACTGCTTCATTATATCTCAGGTCAGACTTCAAATAAAAGACTGCACTCATATCAAGTTCAAACGGGTCTTTTTGCGATTCTCATGGAATCGTGAAAAGACCATATAGCGGGAAATGCCTAGCAGACTTGCCTGGGCGTTTCTCCGATGAAAGCCTCCACCCTACTTTTGCGCGATAACTCAAAAGAGAAGTCTATCGAGGGCGAGTTCCGCAGGCGAAGCCGAGGACTGTTTGAGCCAGCGATAGACTTCTTTTTTTGAGCAGCATGGCTTTCTGCCTTCGCGTAAATAACACACAAGCAAACGAAATCCGACGATTTAACACGGTTTGTCTGAAGTAATTTGCAGGCCGGGACCAAAACTCACAATCCTCGTCGCAATGCCCTCAACAACCGCGGGCTCATGCGTCACAATCAGCATGGTCATACCGTCTTTGGCAAGATCGCTCATCACTTTTACAATCTCGCCTTTCATTTCGGGATCAAGGCTTGAAGTGGGCTCGTCGAACAATATCGCTTTGGGTTTCATCGCCAGCGCGCGCGCAATCCCCACGCGTTGACGCTGCCCCCCTGAAAGTTGTCCCGGCAGAAAATCCGCCTTTTCAGTTAAGCCGACACGCTCCAGTAGTTTTAGCGCTTCGGAATGAACTTCATCCGGATTTCTTTTCAAAACCTGTACGGGCCCAAGCGATAAATTTTGCAGTACGGTCAAATGCGGAAATAAATTAAAAAACTGAAAAACAAACCCAAGCTGTGTCCGCGCAGCGCGAATCACATCACGTTCTTTACGCATATTCATATTGGCATGCAGATTTAATTCGCCGACTGATACCGAACCGTTTTGAAACGGCTCGAGGTAAGTGAGACAGCGCAGAAAAGTGCTTTTGCCGATTCCCGAGGGGCCTTTAAAAACAATAACTTCGCCCTGATCGACGGTCAGCGATAAATTGCGGATGACGGCATGCTCGCCGTATTTTTTTTCTAACTTTTTAATTTCAATCATTTAACAACCCAAGGAACACTCCCGGGGATACGTACCGCAACCCCGGGAGTGCTTTGAAAATTCATTATTCACGATCATTACTCACTTTTCTCTCCATGCTGCGCGACCAAAGCGAGAGCGGAAAGCTCATCAGAAAATAAAGGGCTGCTGTCGCGAGCCCCAGCTCCAGAAAACGGTAAGTCGTTGTCGCGGCTGTCGTATAAGCGCGTGTCAACTCCATGACGGTAATAATTGAAACCAAAGAAGTATCTTTGAAAAGCGCGATAAAGTCATTGGTTGAAGGCGGCAGCACCGTACGAACCGCCTGCGGCATCAAAACAAACTGCAATGTTTGCCAGCCGTTCATGCCAAGCGAACGCGCGGCCTCTTCCTGTCCTTTCGGAATTGAAAGCAACCCCGCACGGTAAATTTCAGCTTCATAGGCCGCGTAATTCATACCCAGTCCGATAATCGCCGCGGTAAAAGCGCTGAGCTGAATACCGAGGTTCGGCAAACCGTAATAAAGCAAATAAAGCTGAATCAGAAGCGGCGTACCGCGAACCACTTCTATATAAACATTGCAAAGCGCGCGCGTAAAAGCGCCGCCGTATAATTTTCCGACCGCGAGCAAAGCGCCCAACAGCACGGCAAGGGCCATGGCGAGTATGGATAAAATCATCGTCATGACCGCGCCCTTCAACAGCAGCTTGCCAAATTTCAAAAGCGGGTCAGATTCATATGCGCGGGTCACATCCCAGGCTTTGGGGTCAGCGAGCTTGTTTTGTTTTTCATTCCACATATTCCATCTGAGATAAATGCGGCGCAATTCACCCGATTGAATCAATTGAATAAAAGCTTCGTTGATTTTTTGTTTCAGCACCGGCGAATCTTTGCGTATGCCAGCGGCATAAATACCCTCGCCCGCTAAGTCGGAAAGGTTTTTAAATCTCGGGTTTGCTCCGGCATAAAAGACGGCAATGGGAACGTCCATAAGCACCGCGTCGGTGCGTCCAATTTCAAGGTCACGATAAGCTTCCACCGGTGACGGATAACCGATAACCGTGATTTTCCCGTCTTCATCCAGAATTTTTTGCGCGAGCGTGCCGGAAAGGGTGCCGACTTTTTTACCGCGCAAATCCGCGAATGTCAGAATATTTTGATTCTCGGCGCGAACCGTTATTTGTTCTAAAAAATAATAATAAGGAATGGAAAAATCGATCACCCGTAGCCGGTCTTGCGTAACTTCAAGGCCGTTAATCACAACATCAAAGTCGTCTCTTAATAAAGTCGGTACAAGCTGATCCCATTGCACGCTGACGAATTTGGGCTTGACCCGCATCTGCTTCGCGAGCGCTTCGACGATTTCGATTTCAAAACCGATCAACTTGTCCGGCTGTTCTTTGTCGGGAAAAACATAAGGCGCGCCGCCGGCCGCGTCGCCGCCCCAGCGCAAGTCACCCGTTTTTTGGACACGGTCCCAGGCTTCATCGGCAAACAAAATCGTCGGCAGACAAAACACCAATAAAAATAGAATCTTAAAATTAATTTTCATAGCGCTGTGAATTATAGACGAAAAAAAGGTCAAAGGTTAAAGGCTAAATCTTAAAACTATAGGCCAAAGCTCAAAATTATTCGGGCAGCCGAGGGTTGTGGGTTCTGGTTTTGACCTTTGAGTTTTAAGCTTTTACCTATTAGAATACGCGCCATGAATCAAGCTAAAAATGTTCTCGGCACAAAACTGCAGCCCTGCTGTCAGGATCCCGTCACCGGATTTTACCGCGACGGGTTCTGCAATACCGGCCCCGATGATTATGGGCTGCATATTGTCTGTGTGCAGGTTACGAAAGAATTTTTAGAGTTTTCACGCGCGCGCGGAAACGACTTAAGTACACCGCATGAAGACATGGGCTTTCCGGGGCTGCAGCCCGGCGACCAATGGTGCTTATGCGCATTGCGATGGAAAGAAGCTTATGATGCAGGCGCCGCGCCGCGCGTCGATTTGGAAGCTACGCATATTTCCGCGCTTGAACATTTGGATTTATCCGCCCTGAAGAAATACGCGATCGTCGATTAATACTGTGTTGTTTAAGCTCTGAGCAGATGCTCAACCGCAAAGCTGCCCACTCACTACACATCAGCCTTTTGGATTTGTACCGCATCCCTTATTACAACAATCTTTTTTCTTTGCAAAAAAGAAACGTGCCGTTAAAACAATAAGAGCAATAGCAACAAGAATCAGCGCGATTATTTCCGAGTGGTCTTTCATAACACAAATTGAGCTTGTCGAGATTTGTAAAACATAGCAGCTACTCGAAACCCAACACCTTTCCGCCCTGATGCACGATAAATGCGCCGCTCCACGCCAGCGCGGTCATATAAGCGACCATAAAAAGCGGCCAACCCCAGCCGCCGGTTTCGCGTTTAACAACCGCGACTGTGGACATGCATTGGCAGGCAAGCACAAAGAAAACCATAATTCCCACGGCGACAAGCGGCGTGTAAACCGGCTTTCCCGTAACAGGATCAACAGCCTTCTGAAGCGACGTAATTAAGTCGGGCGAATTTTCATCGGCTTGATCGCCGACATTATAAATAATCGCGAGAGTGCTCACTAAAACCTCGCGCGCGGCAAATGATGAAATTAATCCGATGCCGATTTTCCAGTCAAAGCCAAGCGGCTTAATCACGGGCTCAATAAATTTTCCGAGCTTGCCGGCATAACTGCCTTGGATTTTCTCGGCGGCTTCTTCATGGTCCAGCTGCATATTTCGGGATTCAAGTTGGGATGCGTTCAGCGATTGGGCAGCCTGCTGGCGGTGAATCTGATATTTAAACGCGATATCGTTGTTTTTAGGATAGCTCACCAAAAACCAGAGAATGATCGAGATAAAAAAAATGGTGGTTCCCGCGTTTTTAATGAATTCTTTGCCGCGGTCCCACATCACAAGCAGCGCGTTTTGAATCCGCGGAATACGGTAAGGCGGCAATTCAAGCAAAAACGGTGATTGTTTGCCTTTGAGCAGCGTTTTCTTAAAAATTGTCGCCATCGCGAGTCCCGAAAAAATACTGAGTAGGTACATCGATAAAAGCGTAACGCCTTTCAAGCTCAATAAACCTAATATGGGTTTGGAAGGAATAAACGCGCCGATCATCAGAGCGTAAACGGGCAGGCGTGCGCTGCAGCTCATGAGCGGCGCAACCAGAATCGTCGCAAGGCGGTCGTTTTTATCTTGAATGGTGCGTGTTGCCATGATTCCGGGAATCGCGCAGGCAAAGGAACTCAAAAGCGGCAGAAAAGCTTTGCCGTTTAAGCCCACTTTTTTCATCACGCGGTCGAGCACAAACGCCGCCCGCGCCATATAGCCGAAATCCTCAAACACCGCGATAAAGAAAAACAGCAGAAAAATCTGCGGAATAAAAACAATCACATTCCCCACACCGGCAATAACACCATCCACAATGAGGCTTTCCAGCTGTCCGTCAGGAAGCACACGGGCAGTCATACTGCCTAATGCGGAAACCATCGCGGCGATCCAATTCATCAAAGGCGTTGCCCAGGAAAAAATCGATTGAAAAATGAACGCCATCACGGTGATAAAAATAATCCAGCCCCAAAAAGGATGCGTTAAAACATCGTCGATTTTATGAGAAGTTGTGCGGACCGCCTGAGCGGGCTGGACAATAACTTCCGATGTCAGCCTGTCTACGATGGCGTAACGTTCGGGAATCGAAAGCCGCGCTAAATCAAACTTCAATTGCGGCAAAGCGGGATTTTTCAGCGCGCGGCCGATAGCCGCCTTTAATTCTTCGATGCCAATTCCTAAATTGCCTTCGGTGGGAATACATTCAATTCCGAATTCCGATTTAATTTTGGCGATATCGATTTTTTTTCCGCTTTGCAAAGCTTCATCCCACATATTCAAGACAAGAATTGCGGGAATGCCCGAAGACATCACCTGAAGAGCGAAATAAAAATTACGGTTGAAATTATTGGCATCCACCACGATCACATTTAAATCGGGCTTTTTCGTTCCGGTTTGTTTTCCGAGCAAAACATTCGAAACAACTTCCTCATCCGGAGACTGAGGATTCAAACTATACGCGCCGGGCAAATCAAGCAGGTCCGCATCGACAAATTCTTTTAATTTAAGCTTGCCCCATTTTTTTTCAACTGTTACGCCGGGATAATTCGCTGTGGTATGGCGGAGGCCGGTCAGCGCGTTAAAGAGAGTTGTTTTCCCGACATTCGGATTACCGAGAAGAGCGATTATTTTAGTCTGAGTCTGCGCGGGCGATGCGGTCATAACAATTAATTTATCGGCGAGATCAGAATCTGTTTGGCGTCCTCGGTGCGGATGGAAAGGCTGTAACCGCGAACCATAATTTCCATGGGACACCCCAAAGGCGCAAACCGTTTCAGCAAGATTTGAGTTCCCGGCACAACGCCTAATTCCATGAGTCTTTCATGCAAAGCGTTTTCGCCCTGAAAACCTTGAATAACCGCTTTTTCTTTGATTTTAAGTTCGCTTAATAACATAGGTAATCGTTGATAGTAACGGGATGGAATTCAATTAAGATTAAGTCTTAACAGTATAAAGGGCGCTCTTCGAAATAGCAATCGGTCATTAAACGTCAAATCACATGTAGGTCATTAAGAAAACAGGCCTCCAATGCAACCGCACCAGGAGAAAAGATTTAAATAAAAATGTTGGAATCAATCGATTCATTTTTTTATCTCCGCTTGGCTGAGATAAAAAAGATCTATGGGGAAACCACTTTGTGGCCTTTGAGGGCTAATGCAGGAAATACAAGGTTGCGTCTCTATCGCATTTGCATTCAATCCCTTGTTTCTCCGATCACAACCTCCTCCCCTCACTGCGAAGAACGCTCAAAAAAAAACTGTGTTCGCCGAGTTCCGCAGGAGCGAAGCGACGAGGACTGCCTGAGGCGAATACAGTTGTTTTTTTGAGCGCAACCCAGGGATTGATTTGAATCGAGTACAAAGCAAAAGTTGCTACGTAAATATTTTTAAAATAACCTTTTGCTAGGTAGCAGATATATCGTCGGAAAGTTCGTTTTTATCGTCGGGCAAATATTCGAAATGCGCTTTTAATTCTCCGCCGATTTTCTCGACTGCTTGCACCACCCCTTCGGCAAACCGGCCCGCGCGAAATGACTCAGCCGTTTGATTCACGATTTCATCCCAAAAACCCTGCGGAACTTCTTTGTCAATTAAGATATCGCCTAAAATCGCGAATTCACGGCTGTCCGAACAAATAAAAATAAGCACGCCGTTGCGGTGATTCGTCCCGGTCATTCCCAGACGCTCAAAGGCCTCGCGCGCCTGGCTCATAATATCCAGATTCTTTTTGCGGGCTTCCACATGCACGCGAAGCTCCGCCGATGTTTTCTGTTCAAGCGCGCCAATCGCCTGTTCTATCTGCTCTTTTTCTTTTTGAGAAAAAAAGAATTGCGGCGAGTCAGACCGGTCCTGAAAAATTTTATTTTCTGTCATTTTAAACCCCTTAAAGCACGAGTTTCACGAGTGCCTATTAAATACAGACGAAGTTCCTTATTAAGCCCCTCTCCCAGCAAGAAGGGCGATTCAAAAAAATATTCCCGAGAATGCGAGTTATGCGCCCTGGGACGCATCTGTCTGAGCAGGCGCGGGAATATTTTTTTAAGATCAGTATATTTTCTCATCACCATCTTCCACTCGCTCCTCCTCCGCCAAAACTTCCTCCGCCGCCGGAAAATCCGCCAGAACTTCGCCCGCCGCTTGACCATCCGCCGCCGCGGCTTGTAAGAATCACGCGCAGAACAAGCCAAAGAATCGCGAAAATAAAAAACCATTCCCAAAAACCATAAGCGTTTTTATCTCCGCGATGCCCGTTCCGGTAAAAAAAATAACGCGCTAAATCAAATAGAAAGACCAGGCTGATAATCCAAAAGATTAATTTAAAAAAGCCGGTGTTTTGATCATCCGTTCGCGTCAAGGGTTGATACTCCCCTTTTGTCGCGGCCAAAATTGCTTGCACTCCGCCAAAAACCCCCTGTTCATAATTACCGGCACGGAATTGCGGCACAACTTCGTTGCGGATAATTTGCGCGGATAACGCATCGGTCAAAACACCTTCCAAGCCATAGCCTGCTTCAATGCGCATTTGACGGTCGTCTTTAAAAATCAGAAAAAGGACGCCGTTGTCACGGTTCTTTTGACCGATTTTCCATTGCTGAGCCATGCGAATAGAAATATCTTCGAGAGAACCGCCTTCCATGCTGGGAAAAGTCGCAACAACAACTTGATTGGAGGTTTCGAGTTCAAACTGATGCAGTCCTGCTTCAAGGCGATGACGAGCATCGGTTGAAAGTAAAGCGGCGCGGTCCGTGACATAGCCGTCCGGTTTTTCAGGAATTTTAAAATCAGCTTGGGCTGTGCCAGAAAAGGTAAGAAAAAAAAATGCGGCAAAAATCACTGGGGACAGAGCATGGATGCTCTGTCCCCCACGGAAAAAATTCATCGTCAGAATTTAACTTGCGGAGCTTTTTCCGCGCCTTTTTCAGACGCGAAGTAGGCTTTTTCCCTAAGCCCCATCATGCCGGCGACAATCATGGACGGAAAGCGGCGGCGTAAAATATTAAAGGCCTGCGCGGCCTCATTAAAGCGCTGACGTTCCACTGCGATGCGGTTTTCCGTGCCTTCAAGCTGGGATTGAAGATCCAAAAAATTCTGATTCGCTTTAAGTTCCGGATAATTTTCAGAAATCACCAGCAAACGCGAAAGCGCGGAAGAAAGACCGCTTTGCGACTCCTGAAACTTTTGAAGCATTTCCGGATTATTGACCACATCGGAGGTCACATTGACCTTAGAGACACTTGCGCGCGCTTCCGTAACCGCAATGAATGTTTCGCTTTCATGGCCAGCATAGCCTTTGACGGTTTCAACTAGATTGGGAATCAAATCAAGACGGCGCTGATAAACATTTTCAACCTGGGCCCAAGCGCTTTTCACGGCTTCATCCGCGGAAACCAATTTGTTGTACGAACTTCCGAACAAAACCACAATAAAAACCAAAATGGCAATCGCGATTAAAATACCTTTTTTCATATTCCACCCCATGTTTAAAATAAGTTCGAAGAAGTGTCATTATAACCGAAAGCACCGGGCGAAATGAAAAAAGTAAAAATTGCGCGTCTCATTGACAACTCAGATTTATAACTTTTTCTAATCTGGAGCCCAAACTTGAATGCGGTTTTATTGCTATGACAGTGGCGCCGATTCCAAGCTTCTATTTGTTTTTGTTCCTAATTTCCTAGCTTTAAATTAGGATGCTTTTGGAAAAAAATCTTGGCGCGCAAACTCAATTCCCTTTTTCTCGAAAACCCCTTTGATTTCAAAATTGATTCTCTGCTGGATATCCATATATTTGTTGTAATCCGCATTATTGACAAAATAAACAGCTTCTAAAACATACCCCATTTCCGTAACGTTTTTGAAATGCGCGCGGTCCAGCTGAGTATCAGGAGTGTTTTTAATGATTCCTGCGATAATTTCCGGCGACTCCTTTAATTGCGTCAAAGTAGTCGCATGGCCGGCGATAATCGTAAATTCGATACGGCGGTTATTCATGCGTTTGTAATTATGGATCAGGCTGGATGTTAAATTTTACGCATCCATTGCATCGACGGTATCACCGCCGATACCGCGCGCTGCAAATATTATGCGGAAAGCAGTTTTGGAATCGCGGCTTTATTGAATCCTCATATCGGCTATAGCAAAGCGGCCGAGTGCGTCAAAGAAGCTTTTAAAACCGAAAAAAAATTGCATGAAGTGGTGCTTCAGAAAAAACTTTTAAGCCATTCTCAATTGAAGACCATTCTAACTCCGAAAGCCTGATCCTTCTTCCTACCCGTATACACGGCAAAAGTGTCTGAAAATTCTGACAGAATTTTACGTGTTTCGGACAACCCTGGGAAAAACATGTCGTTCCCCTGAGAGAATTTAGCCACCTAATTGGCACGCATATTGAATCATTTTTAGTCAGGGAACCTTTATTCCCGGTCACCGCATTCAAAATGAGAAATCGGAAAATTAAAGAAGGCATTATGAAAAATTTATTTGTATTTATTCTCATTGCCGGAGTTATGGTGTGTGCCGGCGGCCGCATTAGTTTCGCGGATGACAATACGGAACCTTTATCGCCTTCCGCCGCTAATCCGGGACAT
Organism: Candidatus Omnitrophota bacterium; assembly: GCA_043718225.1. GTDB lineage: Bacteria > Omnitrophota > Omnitrophia > Omnitrophales > Aquincolibacteriaceae > Multiplicimicrobium. The sequence goes on along the minus strand of JAYSWD010000142.1, from coordinate 1,527 downwards.
AATCCGGAACAACCGGTTGCGCCTTATCCTCAGCATCATAAGTAACAAGGAAAGGCTGCGGTCAATTCTTAAAAAATAACTTATACGAAGGCGGCCTTTATAACGGCCACCTTTTTCATTTGTCAACTAAGGCGAAACCCGTACTGGTTTCTTAATTCAATCGCACCGAAACGAATGTGAGACAATGACCCATGAAACACTTCATTAGCGGGTTTGCGGTTTAGTCGTTATGCCGCTTTCTTTCCTTTTTTCCCTCATCGCAGGAAAAAAGTGGCCTTTGTTTTCTTTTCGCACTAAACCGAAAACACCCGAAGATCCGATTCGCGCCGAACTTTTCAGCATAGAACGTTTGGAGCAGCATGCCGAAAGCCTGGCCCGAGCTCAGCCGGTCAGCCGCAAACGCTCCAAAGGGCGGCCGCTCATACGCCGCGTCAAAGAAAACGGGCGAATCTTAAGAGCCGCTCATGTCAGCATGACTCAAGCGGTAAGCGACGAACGCACCATCACCCCGGCGGCGGAATGGCTGATTGATAATTTTCACATCATTGAAGAACAGATTCTTGAAATCGTGGACGACCTTCCTCCGGAATTTTACCGTGAACTTCCCAAACTGACAGATGGATTTTTGAAAGATACTCCCCGTGTTTATGGTGTTGCCTGGGCTTTTATCGCTCATACCGACAGCCGTTTTGACCCCGACTGGCTGCGGCGTTTTATTAAGGCTTATCAAAAAGTGGATCCGTTAAATATCGGTGAAATTTGGGCTTTAACGATCAGTTTACGTATTGTCCTGGTCGAAAATTTGCGGCGCTTGGTTGACCGGTTAATTTACAGTAAAACCGGCCAGCTGAAAGCCGACGCTTTAGCGGATTCGCTGCTGGGTTTGAAGGGACAAACTCCGGCCGACTTTGAAAAAGTGCTTGGTACTTTCGGCAATGAACCGCTGGAGAAATCTTTTGCCGTCCAACTTGTCCTGCGCCTCCGCGATCAGGGCGAAAGCGTCGCTTCCGTACTCCATTGGCTGGACGAACGGCTCAAACTACAAGGCACCGTTACAGAAGATCTTGTGCGCCTCGAACACCAGGAACAGACGGCGATGAATACTACGGTGCGGAATGTCATTACCAGTATGCGCCTGGTATCCGCCATGGATTGGAGCCAATTTTTTGAAGATGTTTCCGCTGTCGATGAAATTCTCCGCTCGGAAAGTAATTTTGCCGCGTTGGATTTCCCGACTCGCGACCTTTACCGGCATGCCATTGAACAGCTTGCGCTCGGATCCGGCCTTTCTGAAACTGAAGTTACAAAGCGCGCGATCCAAACCGCCCAAACAACCGAGCTGCCAAGAAAAAAACTTTCAACCCTTGCCATTCAGATTGAAACCCAGCGGACACATGACCCCGGTTATGTGCTGATTTCCAAAGGTCGTCTCGATTTTGAAAAGCAAATTCATTGTCGCATTCCTTTCAGGCGCCGGTTTTTCCGCATGTATGTTGCGCACGCGACTCCGGCTTATTTGGGGACAGT
>JAYSWD010000141.1:0-3657 GCA_043718225.1 Candidatus Omnitrophota bacterium | reverse complement strand
CTTAATTACAACACCGCCGTCGGATGTCGCCACCACGGTGTCTTTTTGCATCATGCCCATCATTTTGCCTTTGCTTTGTCCTTGCGATGAAGATTCTGGGTTCATGCTTTCCCTGTCTTCCTGCGCGTAGCTCCAGGCATTCAAAGAAATCACCACGATTAAAACCAAAAAAATAATTCTCTTCATGTTGCTCCTTTTTTATTTTTTTTGATATGGATACATGCTTAATCTACCTTCGTTTTTTCAAACTGAGATAATTTAGAAAAAGAATAAGAATACCCAACAACAAAATAACAATTCCCTGCCAAAAATAATAGGTGATCAACACGCCCCTTATCCCGGGCACCTCTATCGCGTCGGGGCTTGAAATTGTTATCGGCACAACCATACCAATCGACAAAATCCCTGTAATGACCGTCAATATTCCGACAATCAAACAAACCCGGTGAATCGGCCTTCCCATGTCAGCGGGCATAGGCGGAGAAATACCTTTAATCACGCCCGGGAACGGATGTCCGCATTTCCAGCAGTTTAAAAACCGGGGATTATTTGACTTATTACAAACCGGGCAAACTTTGTTTGTTGATAGCATTTATTAGGCTTTGATTTACTGCCGCTGTGATTCTAAAATTTACTTCGCGGAAAGACGTCCGCTTATACCAATTGAATCGTAAAGATCATATCCGGCTTTTGATTGACATTTCCCGGTTTTTTGCGCCAAAAACCTATTGCGGCGGTTGCCGGTAATTCCGTAATGGTAACATTCATTTCCGGCATCGTAGGGCTCATATTGTTGCAGCCGCCAGGATATCCACAGCTGCCGCCGCAGTGTATAAATTGCTTTAAATACACCGCCTCGGAAGAAGAGTTCCCTGAAACAATATTTTTTGAATCATCCGGAATCAAATAGAAATAATCAAAACCCAAATCATGAGCGTTGTATAACCGCAAATCAAACATGCGCCTCAGCTCTGCCCGGTTTTGATGGTGATAGCCTATTTGCTCCTGCCAAAGCTTTGTAATGTTGTACTGAACCTGCGCCTGTTTTGCATCCGTGCTCCACATCAAAGCGGTGGGCTGAGGGTAAACTTCCTCGAGGGTTTGGCCGGGAACAACATAGGCAGTAGGAAAATCAATTCCGGCCAACAAATAAGGGTTTCCCAAAAACCGGGATTCTTCAGATGCGCCCGCAATGCTGTTTTGTCCGTTTCCGTAATGAACAAACCCTTGAATTCCCCACCATGGTTTTTTATCTTCAACCTGTGTGAAAATTTCGTTGTTCGGCTCATAAGGTTTCAAAAATTTCTCGGCTGCCCCGCGCATGGGCGCCGGCACCCAAGACAACTGCAATGCTCTTCGAAGGTCTTCATGCTCCGCGACCAACTTTTTTCGGAGCTCATAAATTTCCGCTTTGGTTTTGTAATCGAGCTCAATCATGGGATGAATCGGAATGGAAACAAGCGCGGCGCGGGATGCCGGTCCGGGATTAATAATTTTCTCCACCCCGGCGGACTCTTTGACGGTTTCAACATCTTTTAAATAATGAATGTCTTCCGATCCTTCCTTGGTCCTGATAATAACCATGTCGCTGCCCTTGCCGACAATGCGCCCTTCGATTTTTTCACCGGTTTTCAAAACCACGGTATCCGCCGAAAGCGGCATGGAAAAGCTTAGAAAAACAAAACCCGCCATTATAAATTTTTTCATTTTTATTAAATTCGTCTCTTTAGGAAATGTTCCGGCTTTATGCAAAATTTATTGTGGAATTAACGGCTCGATAATGAAAAATAAAAGCAAAACGATATTAAGGCTAATAATGAACCAATAAGCTACGGGATGCGCTGTCCTTGAAATAGCTTCTGTCCCCTGGCGGTTCAACGCATATCCTCTGGATAGCTGCACATAGAGTATCGCGCCGGCAAGGCTCACGAGCGCTATCTGGCCAAGCGAATTCTTTTTAAAATAGATTGCGGCTAAGAGAAAAGCGAACATAACCAAGTATATCCAACCCCAATTTTTTCGCTTTTTCAGGTTAGAGTCCATAGGTGCTGGTATTTATAAAGTGTTCCGCGGAAAATTTCCATGTGCTGCATCGACACAGACCGAACAAATAATCCATAATCCCAACAAACCGAATAAAAATGAGACTACACCCAAGATAACTGCTTTTGTTCCCTCATAACGTCCCGCCAATTGAAAGCCGCGACCGAATCCAATAAAATACATTTCCTGTTTAATCATTCCCCGCAATCCCTGAATCAGACAAAAGGACGTGCCGAAGACAACCCACGCGGCGATGAAGATATAACATAGTGTGAGATACAGTTTCATTTCCTGGTCCTTTGCCTATTGTTTCATCGCAAGAATTGCTAAAAGAACAGCCCCCGCAAAACAATTAACGACCGCCAACCAAAACAATGGCGTTTTTTTAAATTAAAAACCGCGCCGCGCAATTCTATTTTTTTCTTTTAATGGCAACACCGCCCCAATAAAAACTTACCACGCTGAGCCCCCCAAAAGAAAAATCAAGAAAGTTTTTTTCATTTAGTAAACTGTGATTTTTTATTTACCCAGATTTCTCAAATTGAACTTTGACGAATCCGCTTCCTTTACGCTAAATAGCTTTTGGCAGGTAAGACATTCAAACATACGCGGGAAAGCATTTGAGTTGCCATCCAACGGCGTCGCTTTGTTTGGCCGATGGGAATCAGGAACATATTTGCACAGCAAAATTTTCCCACATAGCGGGCAATATCGTTTACGGAGTGCCAGCAGGCAAAGAAATATAACCAGAGCCGCTACTAACGTAACAGCGATAAGTTCTAGCATGACCCCTCTTTTCGGTTCAATCCGGCACGTCGGGAACTGATACCGTTTTTATTAAGCTTTTCATAAAAATTCCGGTTTAGGGACCGTCGGATCGCCTTCTTCTGCTTCTTGAGAAGCGTTCGCGGCCGTTTCGGGCCGTATCTTTTTCCGCAGCCGTTCCTTGAGTTTTATATTCGCGGACGACGCCGTTTTATAAATCACATTGGCCTTAAAAGCATCGGCGAAGTTTTTTCCGGCATTTTTGTAATCACCTTCAAAAAACTCATGAATGCTGCGTACATATATCGTGCGCTGCTCCGGCTGCGACGCATATAGAAAGGCCATAAATGCAGCGAGTATTAGTACCCCAGCGGCGACATCCCGTATGAAGCTAAAAACAGTAAATAGCCCGGTATTGACCAGGTTTACATTGCAGCTATGGCATGTTTTCCAAACCGCGCCGTACAACAGCCCGCATTTCGGACATATCCGCGGATATTTCAATTTAATCCCCCACTGTTTAGACTAAAGACCGAAGACCAACGACTGACGTGTCCCCGGCGGGATGCCATCCCGTTATTTTTTTGTCTTATACAAAATCCGACAGGGTTTTCTTTTTGATTTCGATTCGCTCCGTAGGAGAAAAAGCCCACACTTCATTTTCCAAGCCGTGCAAAGGAGCTACTCTTTCTTTCAAAAAATCTTTTTTATTAAAATCTTTGTCCGACAATTTAGAAAAATCGTAAATTTGGGCGCTCCCCCCATTTGTCCTACAGATTGAAAGTAGAATTTTCTAGGGTTTGTTTGTTGTCTTGATCCTGAAATTGTTTGGCGAACGCTTGGGGAGTA
>JAYSWD010000015.1:0-2833 GCA_043718225.1 Candidatus Omnitrophota bacterium | reverse complement strand
TCGGATTTGCTTCCGGAATTGCGATGCGCACTGCAGCAGGGGCTGCAATGTAAGAAGCGCTTGCCGCTAGCGTTGCCAAAATTGCCGTCCCTCCAACTGACAGACCTGTCGCAATACCCATCCAGCAGCCCAAAAATCCAGAAAAAAGCGGCATGACAACTCCAAATGCGATCAAAAACAGCCCGGCTTTTTTTAATTCTTTTAAACGCGAAGAAGTCACAATTCCCATTTCAAGTAAAAAGAAGGCCAGCAATCCTTGAAACGGATCAAAAAAAACATTCTTCACGGGCGCCATTTTTGCTTCTCCGGCAATGGCGCCAATCACAAGACCGCCGACGAGAAGTAATATACTTTTCCCGGTTAAAATCTCATGAAAAAACTTACCCCAGGGCAATTGTCTTCCTGGTGCTTTTTGCCGGAGGCGCGCGATCATAATCGCCACTAAAATGGCTGGAATCTCCATTGTTACAAGCAATACTGCCGAAAAACCTTCATGCTCAATATTTGATTTTTGCAGAAAAGAAAGGCAAACCGCGTAAGTCACGGCACTCACTGAGCCATAATGCGCTGCAATCGCAGCGGCATCTGCAGTTGCGAATCGCCCAAACTTTTTAAGCACACCATAAGCAATCAAAGGGATAACGACACCCAACACTAAAGCCCCGCCGAGAGGCAACCAAATAGTGCTGATTTCTGTTTTGGAAAGCTCCACGCCCCCTTTCATTCCAATCACAATGAGCAGATATAAACTCAAGCTTTCATAAAGCGCCTGGGGCACTTTTAAATCCGATCGCATCACTCCCGCGAAAATACCCAGAGCAAAAAAAAGAACGGCCGGATTCAGGAGATTGTCGATCACTTCGAATCTCCCTTTAAGTACGCGCGATAACCTATTTTTTCTAAACGATCCACTTTGTTTAAAACTTGCTTGGAAAGCTGTTCTTTTAGTTGAATAACTTTCTTCATTATCACTGAATCACTCGCGCCCAAAATTTGGGCCGCTAAAATTCCTGCGTTCTTGGCGCCATTGATCGCGACAGTGGCAACCGGAATACCGGGCGGCATTTGAACGATGGAAAGCAATGAATCAATGCCTTCGATGGAAATGCGCGATTTGACCGGCACCCCAATTACAGGCAACGGCGTCAACGCTGCGGCCATTCCCGGCAAATGCGCGGCACCGCCGGCACCGGCAATTAAAACTTTTAAGCCTCGTGAATGCGCACTCGAAACATAATCATAAAGTCGTTGTGGGGTCCGATGTGCGGACACAATCGTGATCTCAAAAGCAACATCTAATTCTTCTAAAATTTGAGCGCTGTCCTTAAGAACATCCAAATCAGAATCAGAGCCCATAATTATTCCAACCAGGGGAGTGTTTTTCTTCGGCTTCATGCAACCACCTTTAATTTGTTTCGAACCCATACGGCTTTTTTCTTAGCGCTTTCTAAATCAGAATCAAGAATCGTCACATGCCCCATTTTTCGAAAGGGTTTAGTTTCCTTTTTCCCATAGATATGAATTTTGACGCCATCGACCGCTAGGCATTCGGTTAATCCTTCGTACCTGACAGGGCCAGAATAACCGGGCGCACCCAACAAATTCATCATAATCGAAGGTGTTTTAATGGCCGTGCTTCCAAGCGGCAAATTAAATATAGCGCGCAAATGCTGTTCATATTGCGAAGTCACACAGCTTTCAATCGTGTGATGTCCACTGTTGTGCGGACGCGGTGCTAGTTCATTAATCCAAAGCTTATTCTTGATATCTAAAAACATCTCAACCGCCAATACTCCGACCATATTCAGATCCTTAATCATGCGGCAAGCCATCTCCTGCGCTTGCAATCTGAGGGGCAAACTCAAGTCGGCGGGACAAAGAATAAAATCCACCAAGTTGGCCTGTTTATCAAAAACCATTTCAACCGGATCATAAGCAACTACATCTCCGCGCGAGTTACGAGCGACAACAACGGAAAGTTCTTTTTGAATAAGAACCATTTCTTCAACCACACAAGGATCATTCAAAAGTTGGTTCAGATCAGCCGCGCTATGAATCACGCGCACGCCTCGCCCGTCGTATCCAAAGACCCTGGTTTTCTGGACAAATGGAAAATCAAGTTCTTTTGATTCAATCGCAGCTAAAACGGCGTCAGCATTGGCATAGCCTAAAAAGCGTGATTTAGGAAAGCCATGTTTTTTAATGAATTCATTTTGAACCAATTTATCCTGAATGACTTTAAGCACAGCGGCTCTTGGAAATATTTTTCTACCTTCGCTTTCAAGCTCTTCTAAGGCTTCAATATTCACCTGCTCGATTTCAATTGTAAGTACATCCACGGATCTCCCAAATCTTAAAACATCTTCTTTGTTTCGAAAGTCTCCTTCAACAAAGCGATGGCAAATAGGTGCCGCAGGCATATCGTCATGCACATCGAGAATGGCGGTTTTAACATTCCAAACACTGCCCGCCAAAGCCAGCATCTTCCCAAGCTGGCCCCCACCCAAAACCCCTAAATTTAAATTTGCGGTTACTAATTTTTCCATAAATTTACATATACCCTTCACGGCGCAGACTTTCAAGCCCGCCGTCTTCTTTATCTTGAGCTCTTCCGGAGCGCTCCGCGACATTTGAAAACTTTCCACCGCGCAGCTCTTGAATAATGTCATCCACATTTTTTGCCGTTGAGCAAACCGGGGAAGTGCAAGGATAACAGCCGACCGAACGATATCTCTCCCCTTTGCCCTGATCATAATAAAGCGGAATCATCGGAATATCCTCCCGCTTGATATAATCCCAAATATCGAGCTCGGTCCAATCTAAAAGCGGATGA
>JAYSWD010000140.1:0-36029 GCA_043718225.1 Candidatus Omnitrophota bacterium | reverse complement strand
AAGGAAATTGAGCTTCCACGCGGAAAAAAGCCGGAATCAAGACAAGATAAAAGCGCGGTAGCTGAATAATAAACAAGCTATTTTGGGGGCGGCTTAATAGCCTTAATAGTAAGGTATCGCCCTCGCGTATTTCAGTTAAGCCCCGACAGCTAAATCCAGCTGGTTTGTTTAGATTGACTCCGTAACGTAATCAAACTAACAAATGGGGGAATTATGAAATCAAACTTATTTAAGGCTTTTGCAGGTTTTGCAGTATTTGCGTTCGCGTTAACATTTTCAAACGCCTGGGCGCTTGATGTGAACACAAACACGGATACTTCGGTTAACGCGGGTGGCACCGGCGTTTCAAGCGGCAACAGTGCAAACATTAACGGCTATGCTCCGGATGAGAAATCGGCTTATGACAATGCGAATAACCAAGGTCAAGGCAAGTGGTCTGGCGTAGGCTCAGACGTTAACAAAGCGCTTGATACTCGCGTTGAAACTGCGATTTCAGGTAATACCGCGCTTGCTGGTACTGATGTCAAAGCCAAAGCGAAGAGCAACGGCGAGATCACTTTAAAAGGTAAGGTGAGAACCGAAGCGCAGAAAATAGCAGCGGAACAAGCCGCACGCGCTGTAAGCGGCGTGAGAACCATCAGAAATGACATTAAGGTTGATGCGAATATGAAAGCAAAAGCCACGATCTAAACATACTTCAGGCTAAGAAAAAAAACCGCGGCAGAAATGCCGCGGTTTTTTTCTTTTAAAGAAGCTGATAGAGAAAAAAGCAGAGAAAAAAAGAGCGGCGCCGTCGAAACAGCGCCGCTCTAGCTTAGGCCTGGAATGAAGCAGCGGTTATTTCGCCGCGTCTTTAATATCCTCACCGGCTTCTTCAATATCTTCGCCGGCACCTTTCATCATATTGCAGCCCGATAAAGTGCTCGATGCGGCGATAAAAAAAACAAACATCCAAACTTTCCACATAAAATATCCTTTGTTGTTATTGCTGACAGGTCTAACTTATAATTAAAATTCAATTTTATATGTCGGGCTTTTGCTGAATATTGCCTAATATATGGATCATAATTATGAAAACAACAGATAGCCGCTTTCAGGAAGCATCGCGCTATGCTTTTAAAAAAGTTTTTCCGGCCCTCACTTTTCCGGTGCAGGAACTTTTAAATAACGCCGCGGCGCTCGAGGAAGGTTCAGCGCAACGTAAGGCCTTATTGTCCGCCGCCTGCATCATGGTGTTTGCTGGGCTTAAAACCCTTACTAAATTTCACAATTTCGGAACGGATTTGCGCGACGACGTTGAGAATTTCGTCGGTCTCTATTTTCCTGAAACCTATCGCTGGCAGTATAAAAAGCTTTACAGGGCTTATGAACAGGGGCTTTTGCATTATTTGGGCCATGAGCACGTCTCCGAACACGCGGTTATTTTTACGGATCATGAGGATACGGCGGCCTTCGGAAAAACGTTTGATAAAATATTGCATGTCAATGTCCCGGTTTTTTTTGTGGACTTTCAAACTGCCGTAAAAAATTTTGCGGACGCTTTAAACAGCGATGAAGGTTCGGCGTACCGGGATTCCTATTTCCGCAATTATCAAAAAATCTTGGCCGCTTGTGTGCCGGGCTGAGTCTGTTAAATAATTGATGCGCGGGAGCGTTACTCCGCTTGCGGGCGTGCGCCGTTGAAAAATGGGAAGGCATCAAAAACACTGAAACTGTAAGGCCGGCAACTAAGTTTTATAGGAGAAACGTTCGTTTGTTATGATCTACGCCTATTGTGGCGGCGGAAATGTATTAAAGAGGTAAAAAATGACCCAGACCAATATTTACGAGCAGATTTTACGTTGGATGAATATGCCGCTTGTGCATATCGGGGCTTCACCCGTCACTTTCAGCGGACTGATCACGGCTGTTCTTGTTTTTCTGGTGTTCGTCTTTTTATCGGGCGTAATCCAGAAAATTTTTGTGCGGCGGATCGTGGAGCAGCTGAAAATGGAAGCGGGGATGGCTTATGCCTTTACGCGTGTGGTTCATTACACGATGCTGATTTGCGGCGCGGTTTTGGCGGCGCAATGCGTGGGGCTCAATCTCGGTAGTTTCGCGGTTATGTTCGGGTTTCTGAGCGTCGGTATCGGATTCGGTTTACAGAACGTGACATCAAATTTTATCGCCGGATTGATTCTGCTTTTTGAGCGGCCGATTAATGTCGGTGACATGGTCACGGTGGAAGGGCAGGTCGGGAAAGTGCTCCAAATCAATATCCGCACAACCATCATCGAAACCGGAGACCAGCTCGCGATCATCGTTCCCAACAGCAAGTTTATTGAAGGCAGTGTTATCAATTGGTCATACGGCGATCCTAAAGTGCGCGTGCATTGTCCCGTCGGAGTCGCGTATGGTTCGGATGTTAACAAAGTGAAGAAAGTTTTACTGCAGGTCGCCTCGGAAAACGACGAAGCGCTTAAAAGTCCGCCGGCGGACGTTATTTTTTTAAAATTTGGAGATTCATCGCTTGATTTTGAGCTCGTGGTTTGGACGGCGACACCAGATAGACAGGGGCCCTTGCGCAGCAATTTGAATTTCGCGATTTATGAAGCTTTTGCGAAGAATAATATTGAAATTCCTTTCCCGCAAAGAGAGCTGCATTTAAAAGCGACACCCGCAGCTGCGGAGCTGTTTCAGGCTTTGGACAAAAAATAAAAAAGCGGGCGATCCCGCGCATGACAAGGCGGTAAAAAAACATGAGCGATGATTTTAAAAGTAAAAGTAAAAATTTCAGCCTTGAGAAATGCAGCACGCAGTTTTTTGGAAAATTAAACCCAAGCAAGGAAGAAGCGCTTAAAAAAACAGAAACACTGGGCGAAGAGCTCGAAAAACTGCAGGCCGTGCTTTACGGGGAACACAAACATAAGATTCTTGTCATTTTGCAGGGGATGGATGCGGCGGGGAAAGACGGAACAATCCGCCAGGTATTTAAGGTTTTTGACCCTCAAGGCGTGAGTGTCGTCAGTTTCAAAGCGCCGGATCAAAAAGAGCGGGATCATGATTTTTTGTGGCGGCTCCATCGCGAGACACCGCCTCAAGGCAAGGTTGTTATCTTTAACCGCAGCCATTACGAAGATTTTCTTGTGCCGCGGACGCATGACACGCTTTCCAAAAAAAAGCTGGAGCAGCGCCTAGGACATATCAATGATTTCGAACGCATGCTTACCGATGAAGGCACCACAATTTTGAAGTTTTTTCTGCATATCAGCAAAGAGGAACAGCATGAACGCTTGGAAAAGCGGCTGAAAGACCCGGAGAAAAAATGGAAATTCAACCCCGCGGATTTAAAAGAGCGCAAATTGTGGAGCCGTTACAGGGAAGCTTACGAAACCCTCATGGAGCGTTGTAGCCCAACGTGGGCGCCGTGGTATCTGATTCCCGCGGACCGCAAATGGTACCGTAATTGGGCGGTTTCAGCCGTCCTGGTTGAACGCCTTAAAAAACTTCGCATGCAATATCCCCAAAAAGGAGAATTGAGCGCGTAAGTAAATATTTAAAGCTTAACAAGCAAATGCGAAATTCGACAGCTGAGCTTGGATCTTAAAAAAAGCACCTAGGACGGCCGCGGCTTAAATTTTATTCTTAGAGGAGAAATATGAAAAAAGTAATCATGATCGCCGGCTTAACAGTTTTATTGGCGGGCTGCGGACGCGGCAAGAACGAGCCAATTTCCGCTCAGCAAATTATGAAATTGGAATCAGAAATACAAATGTTGAAACAGTCGGTTGAAATGCAGGGCAAAGCACTTAAAACCCTGGCATCTGAGACGGCGCAGTTAAAAGTGCAGCTTGCCGAAACCGGAATGGGCGCGAAGTCAATTGAGGGATTAAAATCCCGCGTTGAAATGCTCGAAGCCGACGCGGGCGAGTTCGCGAAATAGAATTCAGTTTTTGCTAGCTTCTGATATTAGCGGCGTCGCGCAACAGACTATCCAACATTTGCTTATTGGTTTTCCAGCCGTTCGTATTATCAGCGCGGATTTTGATCAACTGTTCCCGGGCTTTGGTCTGAATACTTTTTAATTTATAAGCGTCCGCCATGGCATAAGCGCGGTTTTTATTGCGCGCAAATTCCAGGGTTTGAATTTTATAATTCAATAAGTCGATTTGGCTTTGAGCGGATGTTTCATAAGACCGCTTTTCCGAGAGGGAGGATGTTTTTTCCTGCGCGCTCAAACCTTGCTCCGGCAGATCCTGTTGAGAGCCGCCTGAACCGAGGCGGGATTCGATTTCGGAATGGGATTGTTTCAAAGCTTCCTTCAGCTCGGCGGCTGACATTTCTTCAAGCGAAGGACTTTTCGAAGGGGTCGTTTCGGCATGCAGGGCGGCGGCTGACATCCCCAAAAAAACCGGCAATATTATTAAATGGAAAAATTTCATTTAGCCCTCCTGATTAACAACGCTTTGCCCACGCATGCGCATTATATCAAAGAGACGCATGGCTCAGTTTTGATTTTTCAGGCCCCCTAAGATAATCCGCGGTAGCTTTTTTATTTTCGAAGCTTAGAATCATCATCCATGAAAACAAAAGTTCAATTGGTTCCGGGCGGCGTCTTGGAAATGATGGCCATCGCCCTGCCTATGATTGTTTCCTACGCCTGCGATACCATAATGATGTTCAGCGACCGGCTGCTTTTGTCGCGGATGGGCCCCGATTTAATGAACGCGGCGGTGGGCGGAGGAATGGCTTCTTTTTTAATGCTGAGTTTTTGTTTTGGAATTATCGGCTACAGCACCGCGCTCGTAGCGCAGTATTTCGGAGCCGGAGAAAAAAAGGTCTGCCCGCGCGTTACCGCGCAAACCTGGATAATCATTGCGGCGCTTTATCCGGTTGTTCTTCTTTGCCGGCCGTTTGTGCATCATCTTTTCCGCGTATTTGATGTACCCGCGGGCCAAATTGAAGCCCAGATTGCATTCTTCGATATTTTGACTTACGGTAGTATTTTGGTTTTAATCCGCCAGTCTTTTTGCAGTTTCTTTTCCGGTGTCGGCCGCACCCGTATTGTCATGCTGTCATCACTGCTCGCGATGGGTATAAAGGTCACAGATTGTTGATTTTTGTTGATACATTTATTACAAGTGCTTATTTTTCAGGAACATACAATGAACATAAAAATTGTTTCTTTAATGCGTTCAAGAAAGGCATTTTATCATGATCAAAAAAACACTGCCCTTATTGTGATTCTTCACATGTGCAACGCTTTGGTCAAACTCCTAATCTTAAAGCTCGGTTCCGTTGCGCCGTCTGTCATAAAACTTATATTTGGAAGCAACCGCACGTTAAAAAGCTCAAAGAACGTTACTGGTTCAAGTTATGGGTTACAGAGCATTGCTCCATCCGCCGCTTGGCGGAACTTTCAGGTCACAGCACTTCCAAGCTTAAGAGAATTAAAAATCACTGGCTTCAAAAAGTTCCTGCTGAGCCCACTCAACTTCATTTGTTCAAATATCTTATTCTGGACGCCACCTATTTTCACAAAGACGGATGCCTGATGACGATTATGAATGCTCCCGATCAAACGTTGCTTTCAAATCTTTATACTGCCAAAGAGAGTTTCTACTCCGCCATCCATTGGTTCAAAACTCTCAAAGATCGCGGCCTTGAGCCTCTCGTTTTCACTCTCGACGGAGAGCAGTCCATGCTTCGGGCGATTCACTTTACCTGGCCTCACGTCAAAACACAAAGATGCCTTTATCACATCCAACACGAAGGCTGCCGCTGGCTTCGGAGCTATCCCCAATTAGAAGCCGGTAAAAAGCTCCGTCGATTATTGCTGGGCTTGACGGCCATTCGTTCTGTCAAAAATCGAAATCAATTTCTTTATTCTTATAAAAATTGGCTTCTTCATTATCAATCATTCGTCTTGTCTCTTCCTACGAACATCAAAGCTAACTTGGATCTGAAACGTACGATCACGCTTCTTCGTAACGCTTTGCCCGACATGTTTCATTATCTGATGGACCCTAATATTCATTCGACCACCAACGCTTTGGAAGGCTGGCATTCACAGATTAAGCGCGCCTATCGTCAGCATGCAGGCCTTATTCAAAAACATAAAATCCAATTCTTAAAATGGTTTTCCCATTTCAAAAATCAACAAAAAATCAACAATCTGTGACCTTTACACCCGCGATGACGGTTAACGTCATCGCCAGTTATATTCTGATTTACGGTAAATTCGGTATACCGGCGCTCGGCATACGCGGCGCCGCGTTCGGAACTTTAACCGGAAGCCTTAGCGCCGTCACAGTGCTTGCCGCCGTTTATTTTGGAAAAAAGAATAACGCCGAATTTTTTACGCGTGAGGCCGTTCTTTTTAGCGCATCGCTTATGAAGAAACTTTTGCATTTCGGGTATCCGGCCGGAATCGAAATGTTTTTTTCTCTGCTCGCCTTTAACGGATTGATTATGGCATTCCACTCCATGGGGCCGGCGACGGCAACCGCGGCGAGCATTGTTCTGAACTGGGATATGGTCGCGTATGTGCCTTTGATGGGCATGGAAATCGGCGTAACTAGTCTTGTGGGCCGTTATATTGGCGCCAAAACGCCTGAGCTGGCGCACCGTTCAACCATGTCCGCACTCAAGGTCGGCTGTGTTTATTCCATCGGTCTTTTGATTCTGTTCGGTTTTTTCACGGAACCGCTCGCGGCCTTTTTTCATCCCGCGAATGCCAATATCACATTTGCCGAAGCGCAGCCCGCGGCGGTGGCGATGTTACGGATGATCGCGCTTTATGTTTTCAGCATTGTCATCGTCATTGTTTTTGTCGGCGCTTTGCGCGGCGCGGGCGACACATTTTGGGCCATGACCTATCACGTTTCGCTGCATTGGATTTGCGTGATTGTACTGTTTGTAACCACGCGTTATCTGGGCGCGTCCGCGGTGCAGGGTTGGGCCTGTCTTATTTTTACTTTTCTCGCGCTTTCCAGCATCGCCTGGCTGAGATATCGTTCGGGAAAATGGAAACAGATTCAGGTACTAGCCTGAGGGAGGTGAAGATGAAAAGGTGGACAGGGTTATTGTTAGCGGCCGCACTGCTTTCAGCTTGCGCCGGCGCGCGCGACCCGCATTTATTAAAATATGAAACTTATGCGACCGAAATAGATCAAAAGACTGCCCGTGGCGAAATCTCCCAAATGGAAGCGGATAACTTAAAACTGCAGGCACATCAGGAATATCAAGCGGAGCGGCGGCGCGAAGAGCGGGAATTATTACAAGATTCGGTCTCGCAACAAATCAAATCCCAAAACCAGGAAATCAACGCGGTTTTGAGGCAATCTTCTTAATCCAGGCTTTCGGCACATTTCTTTTTCAGACTACGTCAATTGCTTAAAATAAATATCAACTCGCCGTGTAAGTGTCCGTTAATTTAAGTAGATAAGGCGGATCGCCTTCGTGAACGAATGATTTTTTCGGCGTTCTCTGTTCACGCTCCGGGAAAGACACTGTATAATCGGCGCAGTTTACTCTTGGGATTAAGTGGTTGATTTTTAACTTAAGAAGGGGATTCAAATGAAGAAATTAATCGGATTGGCGCTTGCTCTTGTGTTTTTGATTTCAGCGAATGCTTTTGCGACAGATTCTTATTCTGACGCGACGAGCAACAAACTTCAAAGAGGTTTGACTAATACTCTTTTCGGCTGGACTAAAATTTTCTCGGTTCCGCATGCTTATCAGCAAGAGAAAAAAAATCCCTGGGCCGGTGCCGGTAAAGGAGCTGTGGACACCGTGCATTGCACCGTTTCCGGAGCTTTCAACCTGCTTACATTCCTTGTTCCCGCTGAAATGGGCGGGCCGAACGGCTGTGTGGATTTAGGCTCAACTCCCGCTGCGCCTGTTTCCGAAGATTGGGAAGGCGGAAAAGCGCCGGCCGCAGTAGCTAAATAAAACGCACATTTTCGAATTAAAAAATGACAGCGACCGGCGGGAATAACCGTCGGTCGCTTTTTTTTAAATTAAACCGAAGTTAAAAGCAAGATTTAAAAAGCATATTCTGATTTTTATAATTATATTGCCCCTATTTTCTTGTAAAGGAAAATAATTTTCTGTCCGATAAACAGCTAGGGTCAATTTTTGAGGTTTTATCCCTTAAAGATTAAGTTGATCGAAACACTAAGAAAGGTTGCATCCGCATAACTTTTTTAGTAAATTAGTTACCGTTAGGGTTGGTTGAAAATATTTTAGAGTGTGATGTTGTGTTGCACTTTGAACAACAGAAGGAATAAAAATGAAGAAAATTATTGGTCTCGTGCTTATGTTGGCTATGCTGTTAGTTCCGGTTAGCGCTTTCGCGACGGATTCATACTCTGATTCCGTTAGCAACAAGCTTCAGGGCGGTTTAACAAATACGCTTTTGGGCTGGACTAAGATTTTTTCAGTTCCCCATGCTTATTCCCAGGAAAAGAAAAATCCTTGGGCCGGCGTTGGTAAGGGGCTTGTTGACGGCGTTGTTTGCACAGTTGGCGGCGCTTTTAACCTTCTTACTTTCCCGATCCCAGCTGAAATGACTCTTCCGGATGGCGGCGTTTCATTGAACGGCTAATTGATTCTTTAACCTGACGCCTTGTCGGGTTTCAAAGAGGGGGCTGAAAAGCCCCCTCTTTTTTTTGCCTTATCGTCCCGCAGGTACCGCCCCCCGCAAAGCAGTAGTCCCTATTTTTGCTTAGAAAATAATCGAAACAAACGTGAATAAGCCGATAATAAATAGGCGTGAAATAGAACCTTTTAGCGACGGGCTTAATTTGCGGGTGACCACCATTTCAGAAGCGAAACGTGAAAATTTAATTTGGATTGATGTAATCCGTATTTTGGCATCACTCGGGGTAGTGTTGATTCATGTCGCTGCCGACGTTATTACTGAGTTTAAAGCCGTGCCGATGGGGCAATGGTGGGCGGCGCATATTTATGATTCGCTGGTGCGCGGCTGCGTAGCGCTTTTTGTGATGGTGAGTGGAGCTTTATTGCTGATGCCCTCTGATGAAACCGCCGCGGATTTTTTTAAGAAGCGCGCCGGCCGCATTCTGATTCCTTTTTTCGTTTGGACGGCGCTTTACCTTATTTGGAAAAAAGTTTTATTTTTGCCGGATCTTGGATTAGCCGAAGCTCTAAGTCGCGCCGCGGGAAATAAGGTTCATTTTCATCTTTGGTTTTTTTATGCCTTAATAGGCATTTACCTCGCGACGCCCATCCTCCGCATTTTTGTAAGCCGTGCGCGCCCGAGAGATTTGGTTTATTTTATTCTGCTGTGGTTTTTTTTCGCGTCGCTGATGCCTTTTATTGAAGGGTTGGTGAATTTACTGTGGCATGCTAAATTTCATTTAAAAATTCCGGTTAATATCGCGGAGGGTTTAATTGGATACTTTTTATTAGGGTATTTTTTAAGAATTTATGCGACAGAGAAATCGGCCGGATTAGCTTGGGCTTTCTGGGCGGGAAGTTTGGGCGTGTGCCTGGTGGGTTCGTATTTTCTGAATCTGCGCCTCGGCCATTACCACGCGCTTTTTTATGAAAGCACGGCTCCCAATGTCGCGGTTTATGTTGCCTCGGTTTTTTTAATCATAAAAAGTTTTGCAGGCCCGCTCGCGCGCCTTCCGGAAAATAAACAAAAAATAATCCTGTTATTATCAAAAGCCAGTTTTGGCATTTATCTTATTCATCCCATGATCATGGAGGCGGTTGAGAAAGGTCGTTGGGGTTTCGCGCTGGCTCCGCGCATGCATCCGCCGGCCGTGATGATTTTGGCAACGACAGCGGTTGTTTATTTAATTTCTTTTTGCGCGGTGCTTCTGATTCAAAGAATTCCGTATCTCAAGCGGGTTGTCTGACCCTCCCATAAAAGTCATAAAAAAAGTGCTGGCTCAGACTTCGATTTTGCGCAATCATTTATGCATGCGAAATAAAAAAGCCGCCGTCTTTTTGATTTTATTCTGGGTATGTTCGGGAGCTGCCGCCCGCGCGGAAACAGTCGACGCGACATTGCTTCAAATTCTGGCCAATCCCGTGAAGTATCACTACAAGGTGGTGCGTGTCACCGGTTACCTTCACCTGCAGCCTTATGATGACGCGCTTTACCTGCACGAAGAAGATTACAGGCATGCTCTTTTCGGAAACAGTATTTGGGTGGATGCGACGGATGATATGCGTAACCATGCAAAAAAACTGAGCGGCCATTACGTAGTAATGGAGGGGTTCTTTGACGCGGAAAGGCGGGGGCCGATGGGAGTGTATACCGGAACCATCCGCAAAATTATTCGCTGCGAAACATGGTCTTCTGACAGTATGCCAGCCAACAAATCACCGGATGTCGTTTCAACCAGCGGGGATAATTAATATGGTCGCATTTTTAGTCGGATTGCTTGTGATTGTGATGATGGGCGCGGTATCGCTTTTGGGCGTGCTTTTATTTCCGCTCCTGCTTGTTTTGGGAATATTTCTGCGTTTCATAGTCGTTATTTTCCTCGGCCTTTTGGCGATTTGGCTTATAGGCAAAGCCACGCTTATGGTCATTGAGCTTTTACGCAAGCCCAAAGTATAAGCATGAAAAGAACCGTCATCCTGTGTTTGATTTTAAGCATCGGATTTTCGGGAGAGCCGCGGGCGCAAACTGTTTCAAAGCGCGGTTTATTTGTTTCCGTGATCGAGAATACGCTTGTGCTGAATAGCCGCGAGGAAATCACGCGCTTGATTGATTTTTCAAAACAAGCGCGCGTCGATTCATTGTTTGTGCAGATTTACCGTTCCGGTAAAGCCTGGTTTCCTTCCGAACTCGCGGACCGCAAGCCCTATGACGAGGCTTTTAAAAAAGTGGGCGAAGACCCGCTCGCACTGCTGATTAAAACGGCCCATGATCAAAAGATAGAAGTGCATGCCTGGGTCAACATGCTTTCATTGAGCGATAACGAAAAAGCGCCGTTTCTGAAAAAGTACGGGCCCGAAATCCTGACTCAAAAACCCGGGCCAAAAAAGAAAAAACTGGGCGATTATAAAATCGATAATCAATTTTTCCTTGAGCCGGCGGAATGGCGAGTGCGTGAAGAGGCATCCCAGATCGTAGAAGAAATCGTTAAAACTTATCCGCAGCTGGATGGTGTGCAGCTTGATTATATCCGCTATCCCGATGCGAACCCTTTCTACGGGTATTCTCCCGAAAGCATGGCGCGGTTTAAACAAATGACCGGTGAAGCGGATATCAGCGAAGCCAACCCGAAATGGAAAGACTGGCGGCGCGCGCAGGTGACGGAGCTGGTCGAAATTTTAAGGCGGCGTGCTTTGGCTCTGCGCCCGGGGCTGCAGTTTTCAACCACGGGCTGTGCCCCGTATTCGCGCGCGATTCATGAATGTTTTCAGGATTGGCCCGCGTGGGCTTCCGGGGGCGCGGCTGACTTTGTGACGGTGATGACTTATCCGCCGGATGTGGAGACTTTTGAAAAATATTTAAAAAATCTCAAGGAAAAGTCTGATTTTTCAAAAGTGAATATCGCGATCGGAGTTTACAAGCTGGTCGAACAGCCCGATATTTTTAAAAAGCAGTTCGACATTTGCGAAAGCGCCGGCGCGCGCGGCTGCGTGGTTTTTTATTACGGAATTCTTCGCGATCATCCTGAGTTGGCACAACCTTTAAAGCGTGACAAAGTAGCATAGACCCTTAGAAAAGGGACCTGAACTGCTCAGACAGTCCTCGTCGCTTCGCTCCTGCGGAACTCGCATCTCAGATCCCTTTTCTAATGACATCCGCGCTAAAGGGGGGGGCTATGATCAGAGAAGCAAGGCTGTGAAATCCCAATTACTCGAATGCGCTTCTATTAAACCTGCTGCTATAGTCATCAACCTCAACAAATCTAGCTTCCCGTTATATCTTCTCCTGGCCCGGCAAAGCCGTACCAGGAGAAGCGATTCATTTTTTTGTCACGGCTTTGCTGAGACAAAAAAAGGTATGACGGAAAACTACTTCGACAGCCTGGATGGCCATTGTGGGCAAGATTAAGGCTGCGTCTCTATTTTCTTTGCATACGCAGCTTTGTTTTTCCGCTTACAGCCTCCACCTCACATTGTTAATGATCGCTCAAAAAAAGTATTGCGCGCGCCGAGTTCCGCAGGAGCGAAGCGACGAGGACTGCCTGAGGCGAGCGCAATACTTTTTTTGAGCGCAATCCAGGAATTAATTTAATCGAAGACTATAAGTATTTCCACTGACTAAAAGTAGCAGCCTGGCCGATATAAATTTCTTTTTCATCGACTAAGTTCCAGACGGTTGCTTTTTCGATTTTAAACCGTTTCCCAGAAGCTGAAATCCGGATTCCGGAATAATCATCAATGAAGCCGTTCTTTTTCACCGTATTCAAAAACTTTTGCCTTTCTTCCTGATACATGGGTTCGGCGGTTTTACGGCCCGGTGTTTGAGTTAGAACTTCCCAGGGCATTTCCCACAGATCGAGTGTTTTTTGATTTCCGTAAGTCAGGACCGGATCGGGCGCGTTACTTGATGATAAGACCGCGAAAGGCGCCCAAAATACTTTTTTTGCTATTTCTAAAGCCGATGCGGTTGAGCTGTTTTGCCGGTTGCGCTTGCGCAGAGGCAAGCGCAACAGCTCAGAGCCTAATAAATTCTGGCCGGTCCATTTTTTGTAAGAATTTAAAATGGTTTGTGTGTGCTGCGTCACCCATTCCAGAGGAAGATTCGCGGGAAGTTCTTTCATAATCGTATGCTAAAATAACACTGCTTTTGATTTTTATCAAAAAAATACTCTAGCTCGTCATCGCGAGAGACCTAAAAGGTCGACGTGGCGATCTCAGAACTAAGATTGCTTCACTTCGTTCGCAATGACGAGGTAGTGGAAATGCAACTAAGGACAGTTCAATGAAAAAGTCGCACCAGGGAATCGTTACTTTCTGGGCCGTTGTAATCGGGCTTAAGCTATGGTCGGCGTTTAATGGACAAACGAGCGCTGCTGGCCGCGCCGCGGAGATCGCAGGATTTTTATTTATACTTGCGGGAGGCCTTTGTTTGGTCGCATTTCGAATCACGCTTAATCAACGCCTTAAAACTTTTGGCGCGGCAACGGTTCAAAATTTATCCGAACAAAACTACCTTGCGATTCTTTTTCAGGGGCTGCTACTTTTAATCGCGGGGACCTTGATGATTTTTTTGCAATGGTGGGCGGCTGTCGCGGTCGGAGGCTTTTTTTTAATCGGAGTCGTTATTTTATTTTTTTATGGATGGCCGCATACTAAGATCAACGAAAAGCATTTTAAAAATCAGAGGTCCGGTATCCGGAACTCCGAGCTAAAAACCAACCCGCGCAATAAAAAATAATGATTCTCACTTTTCATAAACCCTATGGGGTTCTCTGCCAGTTCACGCCTGACCAGCCCGGCCAGCGGACACTCGCTGAGTTTAATTTCCCCAAAGATGTTTATCCCGTGGGGCGGCTTGATATGGACAGCGAGGGGCTGCTGCTTTTAAGCGACGAAAAAGTATGGAATGATAAGCTCCTGAACCCCGAGAACGCGCATGAACGGACTTATCATGCGCAAGTTGAAGGTAAAGTTACGCGGGACGCCGCCATTCGCCTTGAAAAAGGAGTCATGATTCAGGGCTATCAAACTTTGCCGTGCCGCGTGCAGCGTTTAAATCCGGAGCCGGTTTATGCTCCCCGTGTTCCGCCGATTCGAGAGCGCAAGAATATTCCGGCCAGCTGGCTTGAACTAAAATTGATTGAAGGTAAAAACAGGCAGGTGCGTCGCATGACGGCCGCAGTCGGTTTTCCGACTTTACGCTTAATTCGCGCGGCAATCGGCAAATTGCAGCTGAGCGATTTAGAAGCGGGGAAATGGCGCGAAATCAAAGCCGACGAACTTAACTGATAAGAGCCGCTTCCACGACCAGCCCCGGGCCGAAACCTAATACCAGGCATGGGCGAGGGGCATGCCTGCGTTTCAATTGATCCAGAATAAATAAAATCGTCGCCGAAGACATATTTCCATGTTCAGTCAAAACCCGGCGCGAGACTTTCAAAGTATCTGCCGCCAGCCCCAAACCTTTTTCGACCGCATCTAACACACGCGGCCCGCCCGGATGCACCGCCCAGGAGCCGATGTCTTTAATTTTCAAATGCTGTTTTGCCAGCCAAGATTCTAGCCATTTTTTTAAATGATCCTCAATGAGTTTAGGGACCTGGGGTGATAAGGTCATTTCAAAACCATGATTGCCGATTTCCCATGACATCGCGCTTGCGGAATCGGGAAAAAGAAAGGAGCCCGTATTATTTAAAAGCCATGACGTTTTCGCCCCGTCGGCGGCGCCGATAACGCAAGCGGCGGAACCATCGGCAAAAAGAGCATTGGCAATCATTGCGCTGTTGCTCAACTCATAAGAGTAATGGATCGAAGCGATTTCAACCGAGACGAGCAGAATTTTATTTTTTTTATTGGCCTGCGCAAAAGCCTGCGCGACGCGCAGACCGTTCAGCAAACCGTGGCATCCCATGAATCCGATTTGTGTGCGTGCGGTTTCGGGCGAAAGGCGAAGGCCGCGAATCAGATTCCAGTCCAAACCGGGGGCGGAAAAGCCGGTGCATGTAACAACAATCAAATGAGAAATGTCACGGGCTTTGACCGCGGCTTGATCAAGCGCCGCACGTGCCGCCGCCAAAGCAAGCAGCGGCGCATTTTCTTTAAATAGGCGCATGCGCTGGCGCGTGTCCGGACCTTTGTCAGCGTTATTTTTTTGCGGCCAAAAAATTTCTTGAACCAAATTTTTGTTCGTGTCCGGTTTGAATAATACGGAGCCGCGCTTTTCTATCCGTGTTTTTTGGTAAAGGACTCTTACAAGCGCAGGATTCTTTTTGGTATATTTCGAAATCGCAAGAGAGTGTTCAGCCAAAGCGCTTTGTTTTAGTGAATGTGCGGGAACGGCAAGCCCTATACCCAATATTTCGGGAAGTAGTTTAGCCTTCATAATTTTTTCCATGAATGGATCGCACCAAAGGGGTGGCAAGCAAAGGAAAGCGGTTCAGAACACGAATCACAAGCTGACAAAGAAAGGGGGAGCGGAGAATTAAAGTAACCGCTCGGCAGATTTTCTTGCGTTGACTCATGAGTTCAAAATAAATTCGCTGCCATTCTCCGCCGAGTTTTTCATCTCGGCTAAAATGCCGCCCTTGTAATAGCGCAACCAGTTTACGCGCCTGAAGCAAAGCCCAGTATATGCCTTCGCCTGTGAAAGGCTCCACGTATCCCGCTGCATCGCCCAAAATAAAAAAGTTCGGCCCGGAAAGCCGTGTGCGGTTTCTTAATAATGGGGGAGTTCCCTGCCACTGAACGTCTTCAAGGTTTAATTTTGATTGGATGCCTGAGGCGGATAAAATTTTCTCCGCGCATGCGCCGGCCGTGCCGGCTGATTTAAGAAATAAATGCTGAACAGCGGCAGCAAGTTCAATTTTACCGTCTTCCTGGCGGACGGAGCCGACATAGCCGTTCCGGCTGCAGGCCATAAAAACCGTGCCTTCTTCCAAAGCAACGGAATCTTCATTCAAAACGGCCGAAATTCCTATCAACGATCCGCGTGAAGCTTGTGATAGATACGCCGGAAAATTTTTCAGGCTTTCGCCCATCAGACCGTCGCAGATCAGTACCGTTTTTGCCGTTGTTTCGCTTTCTTGGCCGGTTTGAATAATTTGAACGCGTGCATCGGGCGCAAATTTTTTTTTGAGAATACCTTTTGTTTTAGGAAAGAAGACAGCGCCTTCTTTTTGTGCCGCTTGAATCAGCGCGAAATCAAATTGATTTCTTGAAAGGCTGGCGCCTGCGGGAAGCGGAATTCGCGCGGTATGTTTGCCGGAAATAAGCCGTAAGACACGAAGCGGTTTAGCGCCCAGGCTTTCCATCAAGTGATGCAAGCCGGCAAGTTTTAATTCATGTAAGGCGCGGCTGCTGAAACAGCCGCCGCAGACTTTTTTTCTGGGAAAATCGGATTGATCGATTAACAACACGGTTTGTTTTTGGCGTGCCAGCAGGCATGCTGCCATGGCCCCCGCGGGCCCGGCGCCGATAATGACAAAATCCCACACGCGACCGCGATATAACTCGATTAATTCAGCGGATGAAATCATGGCCGGGCCAAGGTGAGCAGATACCGCATGGGCCAAATGGATTTCACGGAAACCGCCGGAAAGCCCGCCTCGAGAGTCAGGCGTTTGATTTCTGCGGGTGTGAAAGCGGCGCGCACGGAACGGGGGCCGTCCACATGGACAATCGGAGACGCGGAAAGCGCCCGTCCCGCCAAATGAGCGAGCAGCCACCCGGTGAAAGAACGTTTCAGATCGGAAATGATAATCAGCTTTGCCCTTGAAAGACGGAGTTTTTCGAGAAAATAAACAAGTTCGTTTGTTTTTAAATGATGAAAAAATAAACTGCTGATGACAACGTCAAAACGATCAGGTATCGCATCTTGCAATGCGTCGAGAATAAAATAATCCACGGGCAGATTCTTTTTTTTAGCGCATTCCCGGGCATATTCGACCGCGCGGGGATTGAAGTCACAGCCTTCAAAGACAATCGGCAATTTTTCTTTGCGGGCCTGCAACGCTAATGCCGTGGTCAGGTCGCCGCCGCCGCATGCAACATCCAAGACCCGCAGCGGTTTTTGAGAATCGGCGAAAAAATATTTTTTAATTTCTTTCCAAAACGGAGCGCAGGCAAAACTGACTTGATTAATTTTTTCAAGCCCTTGCAAGGCCTCGATGTGACTTTCGAGGCCGAGTGACAAGTCATCCATGAGTTCCGGGGTGAGCTCGCGTTTTTTAAATACTGAAAGCCAATGAGGCATGAGTAAAAATCCTTTTGGAGGCTATTTTAACGGGGATATGCAAATAACCCAGATATGTTTTGAAGCTGGCTTAGCGGGGCCGTCGGGGCTTGTTGCGAATGGAATCGCATCTTGCTGGGATTGATCCAGAAGCGGCCGTGCAAAAAAGGAAAGACTTTGAAACATGATTTGATCGCTTTAGACTATCAACACACGTTTATGGCGGGGACATCGGAGCCGTCCGCGGGTTTGAATTTAAACACGCATGATTCGTGCCCAAAAATTTTAGAATTGCCGCTTGGGGAAACAGAGAGCAGAAAGCAGCCGCCGCTTGAGGCAACCGGCGGATACCTAAAAAGTTAAAGGCTATAAGTTAAAGGCCAAAGTTTAAGCCTTTAAACTTTAAGATATAAGTTCCTATGCATGAACCCACTTTTTTAAATGAAGTCATAATCGTACTTGGCGCGGCGGCCTTGGTTGCGGCGTTGTTCGAGCGCTTTCGCCTGCCCGCCGTACTCGGGTTTCTGCTCGCCGGAATTCTCATCGGTCCGCATGGCCTGAAGCTTCTCACGAATCTTGAGCACGTCCATGAGATGGCGGAGTTTGGCGTTGTTTTTTTAATGCTCACAATCGGCTTGGAGTTTTCGCTCGACCGAGTCCGCAGTCTTTATAAAGTCGCATTATGGGGCGGCAGTCTCCAAGTTGCGCTGTCGCTTTTGATTTCGGTTTTGTTTGCCTGGAAATCGGGACAATCGTTGAATGAAGGGCTTGTCCTCGGGTTTGTCATCACGCTTTCTTCGACCGCGATTGTTTTCAAACATCTCATGGACCGGGGCGAAATGGAAACGCCGTACGGGCGCATTTGCTTCGCGATTTTAATTTTTCAGGATCTCGCGGTTCCGGTGATGATGCTTGTGATCATGAGTCTGGGCGGTGAGGCGGGTAGCTTCGCGATCGGGCTGGGCTGGGCTTTTCTTAAGGCCGCGCTTTTTTTCGGAGGAACCATACTGGTTTCGAAATACTTTTTGTTTCCTTTGTTGCGCGCGGCAGCGCTGACGCGTGGGCGCGAAGTCTTCTTTTTGCTTGTCATCGCGATTTGTCTTTCCGTTTCTTTTATCAGCGCGAAACTGGGGCTTTCGATGGCGATCGGAGCGTTTCTTGCGGGCTTAATTCTTGCGAATACGGATTTCGGTTTTCAATTAATCGGAGAAATTGCACCGCTGCGGCATCTTTTTGTCAGCCTCTTTTTTGTTTCGATAGGATTGCTCTTTGACATGCCTTTCGCGCTGGCTCATGCGGTGCAGCTCGCGGGCATCGTGAGCATGGTTGTCTTTATTAATATCGCAATCGTCTCCGGAGTGGTGATCGCCCTGGGTTATTCTCCGCGGGTTGCGATTGCATCGGGATTACTGCTTTGCCAAGTCGGAGAGTTCTCATTTGTTTTGATGCAGGTTGCCCGCCAGCAGAACATAGTGGAAACGGATTTTTACAAACTTTTGATGTCCGCGGCTTTTATTACGCTTTTTTTAAGCCCGTTTTTATTCGCTTTGGTTCCAAAAGTTTTGGGTTTATTAGAGAAATTCAACTGGCTCAGCATGCGGCCCGAAGAATGGAATAAAGGGTTGGCCTCGAAAGGCAATTTAAAGGAGCATGTCATTTTGTGCGGATACGGCACGGTTGGCGCTGACTTGGCGGCCAGCTTGAAAGAAGAGCAGATTCCTTTGATTGTTTTAGAAATGAATCCCAAGCTTGTTAAACATGCGCGCAAAGACGGCTGCCGTGTTATTGCCGGCGATGTATCCAATTTGGAAGTTTTAAAGCGTTCCGGAATTCAGCATGCCCGCGCGGTGATTGTAAGTTTTAGCGATCCGGTCGGAACGGTTCAGGCTTTGAGGGTGATTAGAAAAATCCGTTCGGATATTTATATCGCGGTCCGGACACGCCATCAGTCGGATATCGCCCGTTTGTATGAAATGGACGCGGACTTGGTGGTTCTGGAGGAATGGGAAGCCAGCATTCAATTAAACCAGAAATTGCTGCAGCATTTAGGCAGGGAACCGCAAGTGATTGCGGCGCATTTGGAACGAATTCGTTCTCGTCAGGAAATTCTGGCTGAAGAAATGATTTTACGCCGCGGCCGGCCCACTTTTGAGAGACCGGATAAGAAAAAATAAATCGGTAAACTCTTCTAAATAATTGACGAGATAACTTTTGCTCTGTACTCGATTCAATCAATCCTTGTGTTGCGCTCAAAAAAACTGAGCAGTTCAGGTCCCTTTTCTAATGACCTAATCAACTATATTATTTCTACCCGAAAAAGATTTAAAAAATCTTAAGATTGTTTTTACTTTCGGCTCTTGTTCCCTCACTTCTAGATCGCTATAATCCGCGGGTTCGAATTTAGCTATTATCAATAAATTGAAAGGACAATTAAATGAGCATTATCGCTAAAGTTACTGCGCGTCAAATTTTAGATTCACGCGGCAATCCGACCGTTGAAGCCGATGTTGTTTTAAAGAACGGAATTTTCGGGCGCGCGGCCGTTCCGAGCGGCGCTTCGACCGGCGAATATGAAGCGGTTGAGTTGCGCGACGGCGACAAAAAAATTTATCAAGGTAAGGGTGTTCTGAAGGCTGTTAAGAGCGTGAATACGGTTATCGCCAAGGCGCTTGCCGGTAAAGACGCCACGAATCAAAAAGGTATCGATGATTTGATGATTAAATTGGATGGCACTCCGAATAAAGCTAAGCTCGGCGCGAATGCGATCCTCGCGGTTTCCATGGCGGTATGCCGCGCGGCCGCGACATCCAAAAAAATTTCGCTTTGGAAGCATATCGGCAATCTTCATGGCAACCGGCGCTACACGCTCCCGCTTCCGATGGCGAATATCATTAACGGCGGAAAACACGCCGACAACAAAATCGACTTTCAGGAGTTCATGATCGCTCCGGTCGGCGCGAAAACATATTCAGAAGGTTTACGCTGGATCACGGAAATTTTTCATGTGCTTAAATCCATTCTGAAAAAGAAAGGCCATGTAACCGCGGTGGGTGATGAGGGCGGGTTCGCGCCGAATCTGGGCAACGAGGAAGCCTTGGAAGTGATTATGGAGGCGATCCAGGCCGCGGGATATAAACCCGGTACGCAAATCCAAATCGCACTTGATTGCGCGTCGTCAGAGTTGTTTGATGAAGGCGGGCGCAAAGGCTACAAATTCTGGAAGTCCAATCCGAATGAGCTTTTCACAGCGGATGAAATGATCGCCATGTACGCCGAATGGTCGAAAAAATTTCCGATTTATTCCATCGAAGACGGCCTCGATCAAAATGATTGGGACGGGTATGTGCAATTTACTAAACAGCTCGGCAAAAAAATTCAAATCGTGGGCGATGATTTTTTTGTGACGAATCCCGAACGGTTGACCAAAGGCATTAAAATGAAAGCCGCCAACTCGATCTTGATCAAAGTTAATCAAATCGGAACGGTGACAGAAACATTGGAAGCAATCAAGGTCGCGCAGAAAGCAGGCTACGGCGTGATTTCTTCGCATCGTTCCGGTGAAACCGAAGACGCGTTCATTGCGGATCTTGCGGTTGGAACGGGCGCGGGGCAAATTAAAACCGGCTCGCTCTCGCGCACTGATCGCATGGCGAAATATAATCAATTGCTGCGTATCGAAGAAGAGCTGGGCAAGGGCGCAATCTATGACAGCAAAGCCGCCGCCCGATAAAAATTCCTGAAAAAGGTCATCTGCTGCGTTGCAAATTTCCGTCGATTTGCTTGCGAATCGACCAAGTATCGCAACTTGTGCGTCGTAGGTTTTACTACGACTCCGCGGTCGCTCGATTGCGCCTTGCAGCTGAGCCTTTTTGAGTAATTTTTAAGCCCATAAGGATATTAATTATGCCGCGACCGAAAAATCCAAAATTCGTACTCATTGCAATTTTGGCGGTAACGGCGGCTTTTTTCTTTTATTTTCCTTCTTATTCCCGTTACCGCGAATTAAAAATGGAAGCCGAAAAGCTTGAAGCGCAGCTGCAGGTGATGCAGGCGCAGATCGAGGCTCTCCAAAAAGAGAAACAGCTGATCAAGAATGATAAAAACTACCTTGAAACGGTGATTCGTAAGGAGTTGGGGCTGGTTGAACCCGGCGAGGTTGTTTACGAATTTGAAAAGAAGCCTCGCGACAAGCTCCTAGCCAATAGCACAAAGCCTGTAGCCCCAAAGGCAGTCGTTCAAAAAAGTGTTGGCAGTCAGCTAGCCTCGGAATAAGCCCATTTTTGGCTATGGGCTATGGGCTATAGGCTGCAAGCTATTCTGCCTTTCGTTGACAACCCTAAGTCCCAAGCTATAATACACAGCTTTTTAGGATAGAGAGCTTTCGCCTTTTTCAGTCATATAAGAGTTTTGGCTCCGGATAACTTAAGCGGAAATACGAATATGTTTTTAACTTTTAGCCGTCGAAAAGAAATCGCGGCTCTTTTAATTTTGGGATGTTTTTTGAGCGGCAATGCTTTTGCGCAAGCGGTTGCGCCTGCTCAAGCCGGTGAGAAAAGCGGCCAGGTCGCGGCATCTGATACTGTAATTAAAGCCGAAAAGCCGAAACGAAAATTACCTTCAGGCTTGCTCGAATTGACCGGTTTTAAATCCCAGATTTTTTTATATGCTCCGGAAGGCTTGGAAGCGGAAAAAAAGTTTCCGCTGCTTGTCATGGCGCCTAACGACTCCTATTCAGCGGAAAAGCAGCTTGAATATATTGTGCCTGTGGCAAAAAGCCTGGAATGTTTTGTTTTGGTTTTGAATGCCTGGCCTAAAGAGGGCGTTCCTTATGAATTTGACCGTTGGCTTTTAAAAGTAAAAAACGATATCGTGATGCGCTTTCCGATTGATCCCAGCAAGATCTATGCGATCGGCCTCAAGTCGGGCGGACATTACGCGGCTTATTTAATCAGCGCTTATCCGGAAGATTTTTCAGGCGCGGCGTTAATTGGCGAGGCATGGGAGGGAGTCTATGCTCCGGTGATACAACCGCGCACCGCAGCCGGGCAGCAAATGCCTGTGGTGGCGGCCTTCACCGCCGATCAACAAGAAACAAAAACAAAAAATGAAAAATGGGTTTTAGAGTATCAGCAGAAGGGATATCCCGTGCAGATTATGACTCCTGCCGAGGGCCAAAATTTTGACTCTTCCGAGTTTAAAGTCGCGATTCTCGAATGGTTGGATCAAAAGGGACAGGCCTGGAAGGTTGTTCGCGAAGAACAAAATAAGACATTTAAGCAGCGCCTTAAAAAAGGCGTCAAAGAATTTTTCGAAGTTTGAGTCTGAGTGGGTTTTAAAAATCCAATTTTAAAATATTTATATTAAGGAAGGGCTTTTCAAAAAGATTCAGGCGCAAGGCGCAAACAAGCGACCGCGGAGGCGTATAAAAAAATACGCCGCACAAGCCTGTGAATCGTTTGGCGATTCGCAAGCAAATCGCGGGTAGGTTGCAACGCCGCGAATGAACTTTTTCAGAAGCCCGCTAAAAGGAATTGATATGAAATTGACTGGTGC
Source organism: Candidatus Omnitrophota bacterium (assembly GCA_043718225.1). Taxonomy (GTDB): domain Bacteria; phylum Omnitrophota; class Omnitrophia; order Omnitrophales; family Aquincolibacteriaceae; genus Multiplicimicrobium. The sequence continues at coordinate 13,627 of JAYSWD010000140.1, read as the reverse complement.
GCAGATCTTAATTAAATCGCTCGAAGCCGAGGGCGTTGATTGTGTGTTTGGACTTCCGGGCGGCGCAATTTTGCCGACGTTCGACGCGTTATATGATTCCAAAATTAAATTTCATTTGGTGCGCCACGAACAGGGTGCTTCGCATATGGCGGATGCTTACGGGCGCGCGACAGGACGTCCCGGTGTTTGCATCGTGACTTCAGGCCCCGCAGCGACGAATACGATTACAGGTTTAGCGACGGCTTATATGGATTCCGCACCGATGGTTTGCATTACCGGGCAGGTTGCGACAACCGCGATTGGCAGCGACGCTTTTCAGGAAGCGGATGTTATCGGAATTTCACGTCCCGTCACTAAGCATAATTATTTGGTAAAGAACGTAAACGATATTTCCCGCATCGTCAAAGAAGCGTTTTATATCGCACGCACCGGCCGACCCGGCCCGGTTCTGATTGATTTTCCCGTGGATGTCAGTCGTGCGTTGGCTGAATATGAGCCATCAGGCGCAGTTCGTTTGCGCGGATACAATCCTGAAAAATTAGCGGGTGACGCGGACCCCAAGCAAATCGAAAAAGCGGCTGAATTGATTAATCACGCGAAACGCCCATGCTTATATGTCGGCGGCGGCGCGGTCGGTTCCGGCGCTGAAAAAGAGGTCATGGAGCTTGTTGAAAAAACAGGCATTCCGATTACAACCACCGTTTTAGGTTTGGGTGTTTTTCCCGAAACGCATCCGCTTTCTTTGCGTATGTTGGGTATGCACGGAACGGTTTATGCGAATTACTCAGTTCAAAAATCGGATGTTTTGATCGCGGTAGGCGCGCGTTTTGACGACCGCGTGACCGGCCATATTCCCAGATTCGCGCCGCACGCGAAAATTATTCACATCGATATTGACCCGTCTTCGATTTCGAAGACGATTAAAGTCGATGTCGCGATCATGGGCGATGTAAAAAAAGTTTTGCAGAAGCTGAATAAAATCGTGAAAGACCGCCGTGCCGATACGAAGGAATGGACGAATCAAATCGAAGAATGGAAAGCCAAGCATCCGCTCAAATATAAAACTGTCGGCAATGAAATCCGCCAGGAATATGTGATCGAGCAGGTTGGTAAATTAACCAATCATAAAGCGCTTGTCGCAACTGGTGTCGGCCAGCATCAGATGTGGGCCGCGCAATGGTACGGTTTCGCGGAGCCGCGCAGTATGCTGACCTCAGGCGGGCTAGGAACTATGGGTTACGGGCTGCCGGCGGCTATCGGCGCCCAATGCGCGCGCCCGGATAAAACAGTCGTCTGTTTTGACGGCGACGGTTCTTTCCAGATGACGATGTGCGAACTTGTAACCGCATCGCATTATAAAATTCCCGTGAAATTGTTTCTGCTCGACAACGGCTGGCATGGAATGGTGCGCCAATGGCAGGAACTTTTTTACAAAGAGCGTTATTCCGGTTCAAGGCTCGAACCGTCGAACCCCGACTTCCCGAAGCTGATCGAAGCTTGCGGCGTGCGCGCTATCCAGTGCAAAACGCGTGATGAAGTGATTCCGGCGATCAAGGAAGCGCTTAAGCACGACGGCCCTGTTGTGGTGCATTGCCTTGTTGAAAAAGCGGATAATGTTTATCCCATGGTGCCGGCTGGCCATGCGCTTGACCAAGTTATGGACATGGCGTGATGAATTTTGTTGAAAAGCATTCGTCTGCTGCGTTATGCGCTTCGCGATCTTTGTGCGGCGTAGGTTTTACTACGCCTCCGCAGACGCTTGCGCAAGCCTTGCATCCGAACGCTTTTGAACAAAATTCGCGTCGTAATAGCAATAGATAATTAGGAAAATATAAAATATGCAGAAACATACGATCGCAGTTTTAGTTGAAAATCAATTCGGCGTTTTATGCCGCGTGGCGGGGCTTTTTTCCGCGCGCGGATTTAACATCGACAGTTTAACCGTGGGCGCGACGCAGGACCCGTTAGTTTCGCGTATGACGGTTGTGGCGCGCGGCGACGAACGCGTGGTACAGCAAATTGTGCGCCAGTTGGACAAGCTGATCGACGTTATCGCGATTGATATCCTGACTCCTCAAGACACGACTGACCGTGAGCTTGTGATGATCAAGGTTGCTTCTGATGTTTCCAATCGCAACGACATGATGGGCGTTGTGAATAATTTTCGCGGCAAAATCGTGGACGTTCAGGAAGATTCGATGACGATTGAAGCGACGGGAACCGAAGCTAAGATTGATGCGATGCTCGAACTTTTGAGATCGTTTGGTATTATCGAAGTTGTACGTACCGGAAAAATTGCGATTTCCCGCAAGGCCCCGCTGATTGCTCCGGCCGCGCTTGAAGTCGAAAAAGTGAAGGTTAAGAAATCTTCGAAGCCCGCCAAAGGCGCCAAACCGGTAAGCAAGGGCGGCGCAAAAAAAGCAAAGATGGAAGCCGGCACCGATACATGGATGTGACGGAGAAGCCGTCATCCCGGACTTGATCCGGGATCTTGAGATTCCTGCTTTCGCAGGAATGACAAATTTACTCAATATAAAAAGAAGGATTGAAAATTAGCCATGGCAAAGATTTATTACGATAAAGACGCGGATTTAGGGGATTTAAAGGGAAAGACAATCGCGATTGTCGGCTACGGTATTCAAGGCCGCGGACAAGCGCTCAATTTGCGTGACTCCGGCGTCAAAGTTATTGTGGCCCAGCGCCCGGGCGGAAAAAATTATGACCAGGCCATCGAAGACGGATTCAAACCCGTTTCCGCGGAAGAGGCCGCGAAGAAAGCCGACATCATCCAAATTTTGACACAAGATCATCTGCAGGCGCAGATTTATAAAGAAAGCATCGCGCCCAACTTGAATTCTTCAAAAGCGCTGGTCTTCTCGCATGGCTTCAACATTCATTTCGGCTACATCAAGCCGCCAAAAAATGTTGACGTTTTTATGGTTGCTCCCAAAGGCCCGGGCGCCCTGGTGCGCACTCAATACCTCGAAGGGGGAGGCGTTCCGGCATTGGTTGCGATTTACCAAAACGCGAGCGGCAAAGCTTTGAAATACGCATTAGCTTATGCTAAGGCGATCGGCGGAACACGCGCTGGCGTCATCCAAACTAACTTTAAAGAAGAAACCGAAACCGATTTATTTGGCGAGCAGGTTGTTTTGTGCGGCGGTTTGAGCGAATTGATTCGCACGGGCTATGAAGTTTTGGTTGAAGCGGGATATCAGCCCGAAATGGCGTATTTTGAATGCCAGCATGAAGTGAAGTTGATTACTGACGCGATTTTTGCGGAAGGTATCAGCGGAATGCACCGCCGCGTTTCCGACACGGCGGAATATGGCGATTATTCCCGCGGTAAACGTATCGTTACGGCGAAAACCAAAAAAGAAATGAAGAAAATCCTGGGTGAAATCAAAGCCGGAAAATTCGCGAAAGAGTGGATGAATGAAAATGCCACCGGCCGCAAAAAATATAATGCGGCGCGTAAAATCGCGGACAATCATCCGATTGAAAAAGTTGGAACTGAATTACGCGGCATGATGCATTGGATCAAGAATCCAAGCAGCCTGCCTGCCGGTAGGCGGGCGCAAAAAAGCAACGCACGACTTAGTAAGAATCAGGGTTCTTCCAAGAGAAAGGCAGCAGCCGTTTCGTAAACGTCTCTGCGTAAAACCTGGAGAACCCGCAGCAAAAGAACTCAGACAAGAGTTCTTTTGTTGTTTATGGCTTAAGCCGATACTATCTGTATCATTTTTACTCTGTGCCCGAGGCACAACCGTAGTTAATGCAAGGAATGGGATATGAAAGACAAAAAAAGAAAAGTATATATTTTTGACACGACATTGCGCGACGGTGAGCAGTCGCCGGGAGCGTCATTGACGCCGGACGAAAAACTGAAGATCGCGAAACAGCTTGAGCGTTTGGGCGTGGACGTGATCGAAGCGGGTTTTCCCGCGTCTTCGCCCGGAGAAATGAAGGCTGTCGATATGATCGCACGATCGGTGCAAAAACCCATTATCTGTGGTTTGGCGCGCATGATACCTCGGGATATCGATGCGGCGCGCAAAGCTTTGGAAAACGCGAAGAAGAAACGCCTGCATGTTTTTTTGGCGACTTCGCAAATCCACCGCGAATTCAAATTGAAGAAAGACAAAAAAGAAATTCTGAAAATGATCGCCGATCAGATTAAATCGGCGAAAAAGGATTTCAAGCAAATTGAATTCTCGCCCGAAGACGCTTCGCGCACCGAACGTGATTTTCTACATCAGGTTGTGCGCGCGGCGATTGACGCTGGCGCGACGTCAATTAATGTCCCTGACACCGTCGGTTACACCGTGCCGCATGAATTTAATGAAGTTATCCGTGGTTTGGTGAAAAAAATGCCCGAATTAGGGAAAAGTGTGGTTTTATCCGTCCATTGTCATAATGATTTGGGCTTAGCGGTCGCGAATTCTTTGGCTGCGGTTCAGGCCGGCGCAAATCAAATCGAATGTACCGTAAACGGCATCGGCGAACGCGCGGGGAATGCTTCGCTTGAAGAAGTGGTCATGGCAATGGATACGCGCAAGGATTTCTTTGACTGCTATACAGGTGTTAACACCAAAGAAATCATGAAATCGTCGCGTTTGGTTTCGCATTTGACCGGCATGGTCGTGCAGCCGAATAAAGCGATTGTGGGTCGCAATGCGTTCTGGCATGCGTCGGGAATTCATCAGGACGGTGTACTCAAAAAACGCCAAACTTATGAAATTATGGATCCAAAAAAAATCGGTTTGGCGAGCAATAACATCATGCTGGGGAAATTATCCGGCCGTAATGCTTTTGCAGCGCGCATCGAAAAAATTGGTTTTAAATTAAAGCCGGCGGATTTGGATATCGCTTTTGCAAAGTTCAAACAGCTGGCGGATAAAAAGAAATACGTTTTCGACGAAGACTTGGAAGTGCTTCTGCAGGATCAGGCGGGGTATACGTCGGAAACCTGGTTATTGAAAGATATGCGCGTTGTTTCCGAATCCGGAAAAAAATCCGATGCGAGAATCGAGCTTATCCGTGATAAGAAAACCTATGAAGCTGAAGTGACGGGTGACGGCCCCGTGGATGCCTGCTATAAGGCGGTTGAGAAAATCATCGGCTCCGGCGCAAAAGTGGCGCATTACGGTATCCAAGCCGTAACCGGCGGCATGGATGCGCAGGGCGAAGTGACGGTGAAACTGCAAATTAGCGGTAAGGAAGTTTCGGGGCGCGGCACCAGCACCGACATTCTCGAAGCTAGCGTGCGTGCGTATCTTTTCGCGATCAATAAAGTTGTGGCACATGGGTTGCCGCAGCAAAGCGCGCAGCATCTGTAACGATTAAATTTAGTTCTGGGCTATCGCCCAACCACGGGCTCATCACTCGCTGAGTTTAACCACAGCGAGTGATCAACCGCGAAACTAGTCAACGTTTGGAGCGGTAATGAATTTTTCACGCCGGTTGGGGCGAAGCCCCGGAGTCCAAAAGACACTGGATTTATACGGAATCTTCGGGCATCCGTTGAGTCATACGCTTTCTCCCGCGTTTCAGGAGGCGGGCTTCGAAAATGCCGGCCTCCGTGCCCATTATCTTGTTTTTGATTTGAGCGAGCCTTCGTTTAAACGCGCGATGCGTGCCATTAATAAATTTCCGCTTAAAGGGTTTAATCTCACCGTTCCGTATAAGCAAGCCGTGATTCCGTATTTGGATCGGATTACGCCTGAGGCGCGCGCAATCGGTGCCGTGAACACGGTGTATCGTTTCGGAAAAAAATGGTATGGCACGAACACAGATGCCGAAGGTTTTTGGCTTTCGCTCAAAGAAAAATGGAATTTTAAAGCAAGCGGAAAGCAGGCACTTGTGATCGGCGCGGGCGGCGCGTCGAGGGCCGTTTTGTATGCGCTTGCATCAAATGGGGTAAAGTCAATCGCGATTCGTAATCGTACCGCGAGCAAGGCTTCCAGGCTGGCCCGCGATTTTAAAAAATTATTTCCAAAAACGTTATTTTCCGTTTCTAAAAATTCAGATTTGAACGGATTTGATTTAATTGTTAACACAACCACGGTCGGCTTACATAAAACAGACAAAGCTTTGATTTCCGTTAGAGACCTGCCGCGGCAGGGTAAAAAATACTTCGTCGATTTGATTTACAATCCGGCCGAAACACCTTTTTTAAAACTTGCGCGCAAAAAAGGCCACAAAACTTTAAACGGACTTCCTATGCTGCTTTATCAGGGCGCGCGCGCTTTTGAGATCTGGACCGGCAAGAAGGCGCCGGTTGATACCATGCGGGAAGTGCTTAATGAAGCAACAAACAGGAAATCCTAAGCGCTAATATCTAAATTATAAATAAATCCCAATTCCCAAAATAAATGGTCCAAACGTTTTGAGTTTTAAGTATTTGAATTTTTGTATTTGTTTAGAGTTTAGAAATTAGGATTTAGAATTTTAAAATATGGAAATAACAATTTTAATTATTATCTTTATCTATGGCGCAATGATCGGCAGTTTTTTGAATGTCTGCATTTACCGCATGCCGCGCGATATTTCCATTATGAAGCCGGCGCGTTCTTTTTGCCCGTCCTGCGAAAAACAAATTCCCTGGTATTTAAATATTCCGCTTTTTTCTTTTCTGTCCCTCGGAGCCAAGTGTAAATTTTGCAAAGTCGCGATTTCCTGGCGTTATTTTTTTATTGAGTTGGCTACGGCTTGCCTGTTTGTTTATTTATGGAAATTAAGCGGAGGGAACTGGGCTTTGTTCGGAATCCGCGCGGTGTTTATCAGCATGCTGATTGTGATTGTCGCGACTGACTTTGAAACCAAACTGATTCCGGACTTAATCACTTTTCCCGGGATGGTGCTGGGACTCTTATTCAGCCTCGTGCCGTACGCGTTATTTCCTCAAAATTTATGGTATGATAGGCTCGCTCAATCGGCCCTGGGGCTCGTTTGCGGCTATGGTGTTTTGCTCGCGGCGGCTTTACTCGGAAACTTCTTTTTTAAGAAGGACAGCATGGGCGGCGGAGACCTGAAGTTGATGGGCATGCTGGGCGCGTTCATCGGCTGGAAAAACGTTTTTTTCGTGTTTATGTTCGCGCCTTTTATCGCTTTGCCATTCGCGCTTTGGTACCGCTTTTCGAAAAATGATGAACAGGTTCCTTTCGGACCCTTTCTCGCTTTTTGGGGTGCGGCATTTTTTTTATACGGTGAGTTTTTAAGCGGTTGGGTCAATAAGCTTTACGGAATCTAGTGTTTCATTAAAATGGAAATGATTTTAGCATTTCCAAATAATGCTCAACACTGTGCCGCGTCATAAAAATAATAGGACGGGCCTAGTGTCAATGGAAAGTGGAAGGTTTTAGAATGTTGAAATATGTGACGACAGGTGAATCCCACGGCCAGCACATGGCCGCCATTTTAGAAGGTTTTCCCAGTGGGTTAAGACTCGATATGGCTTATATCGATTCCGAATTACGCCGCAGACAGGGCGGATACGGCCGCGGCGGGCGCCAGAAAATCGAAACTGATACGGTTAAAATGATGGGCGGCGTCGTGAAAGGCCTTTCCACCGGCGCGCCGCTCGGGTTTTTACTAACCAATGCTGATTTTAAAATCGAATCCATGCCCGAACTTTTCCGTCCCCGTCCCGGACATGCGGATTTAAACGGTGCTTTGAAATACGCGCAGGGCATCCGTCCCGTATTAGAACGCGCTAGCGCGCGTGAAACCGTGATGCGTGTCGCGGTCGGCGCTGTTTGCAAGTTGTTCCTGAAAGAATTTGGCATTGAAATCGCGAGTCATGTGATACGCATCGGCAAAGCCGCGTTACCCGAAACGGAAATTACCGTCGAAGAAATTCGCAAAAAAATCGCGGGCTCCGAAACGGGCTGCATTTCCAAAGAAGTTGAAAAGAAAATGATCGCGGAAATTGACGAAGCGCGCCGCCAGAAAAACACCGCCGGCGGAAAATTTGAAGTGCGCGTTTCCGGTGTTCCGATCGGGCTTGGTTCGTATGTTCATTTTGAACGCAAACTCGACGGGCGTTTGGCGATGATCATGATGAGCATGCAGTCGATCAAAGCGGTTGAAATCGGAATGGGGGCGCATGTGGGCGAGGTGTTCGGCTCCGAAGCGCATGACGAAATATTTTATGATTCCAAAAAGGGCTATTACCATAAAACAAACCGTTGCGGCGGCATCGAAGGCGGCATGTCAAATGGCGCTGATATCGTTGTACGCGCAACGATGAAGCCCATTTCGACTTTGGGCCAGCCTTTGGCGTCCGTAAATATGCAAACCAAGCAGGCTGAAAAAGCCGAATATGAGCGTTCGGATATTTGCGCGGTTCCGGCCGGCGCGGTGATTGGCGAATCGCTTGTGGCTTACATTGTCGCGGACGCGTTTACCGAAAAATTTGGAGGAGACTCGATCTCTGAAATCCGCCGCAATTACGAAAGTTATCTTAAGCAGATTAGACTATAGACCACAGACTATAGACTATGGACTATCAAACCACGAACCACGAACCGCGAATCACGACACAGCTTGGTTGGTTTTATAAAAAAAATATTGGGATCATTGTCCCAAGCCGATTCTTATGAGCAATATATATTTGATCGGCATGATGGGTTCGGGAAAAACATCGACGGCGCGCGAGCTCGGTGTTTTATTAAAAATGCCCGTGATTGATTTAGATGCTGAGCTTGAAAATTACACGGCTATGAGTGTTACCGAAATTTTTAAAAAAAAGGGCGAGCCTTGGTTTCGTGAGCGGGAAACAACTGCGCTGGTCAGCCATAAGGCAGATAGGGCCACTATTTTTGCGACAGGCGGAGGAGTTGTTTTATCACGCCAAAACCGGGAGTGGATGCGCGCAGCCGGCTCCGTTGTTTTTTTGGAGACATCGCTTGAAACTATTTGGAAGCGCGTCTCAAAAGAAGCGGATGGGCGTCCGCTGCTTAAAGATATGAACCCTAAGCGCAAGTTGATGTCGATTTTAACCACGCGCTTACCGCTTTATGTAGAGTGTGCGCATATTCAAGTTAACACGGACGGGAAGTCTCCCAAAGAAGTGGCACATGAAATTTTAAAGCTCATCAAGCCCGCATAATTAATGAAAAATAAAAGTGAGAAGTCGAGAAAAGTTTCGACTTGCTCATCCCCGCGTAGGCGGGGATCGAGTTAGGAGTCGCGCGGAAAAATGTCACATAAAACGATTAAAGTTCAAAGCCTAAAACACGATTACTCGATTCTCGTCGGAAGCGGATTACTTTCGAAGAGCGGGCAGTTACTCAAAAAAGTATTTGAACCCGGTTGCCGCGTCATGATCGTGTCGCAGGAAGCCGTGCCGGCGGCACACAGAAAAAAACTGGAAACCTCACTTCAACAATCAGGGTTTTGGATTTTTCACCACTTTCTTCCTGTTGGTGAAAAAGCCAAATCAGAAAAAGAACTTTTCAGTCTTATTGGTTCATTGTTAAAGAATGGATTTGAGCGCGGCGACGCGATTGTGGCTTTTGGCGGCGGAATCACTGGAGATGTCAGTGGATTCGCGGCGGCATGTTATTTGCGGGGAATCCGTTACGCACAGGTTCCGACCACGCTTCTGGCGCAGGTTGACAGCTCGATGGGAGGCAAAACCGCGATCAATACCAAGGAGGGTAAGAATCTCGTCGGTGCTTTTTATCCGCCGGTCATTGTAATTTCGGATGTCGATACGCTCTATTCTTTGCCCGCGCGCGAACTGCGTGCCGCTATGGCAGAAGTAATCAAATATGGAGTGATTGCCGATCCGAAGCTTTTTAGCTTTCTTGAAAAAAATGTGGCTAAAATTTTAGCTAAGCATCGCTCCGCTTTAACTAGAATTGTCGCCGATTCGGCAAAGATCAAAGCGGATGTTGTCAGCCGCGATGAATTTGAAACTAAAGGTGAACGCATTATTCTTAATTACGGGCATACTTTCGCTCACGGCATCGAAGGCGCGCTGAAATATGAAAAACTGGTCCATGGTGAAGCCGTTGCGCTCGGCATGCTTATGGCGGCGGAAGTTGCAGTTCGTTTAGGGCTTTGCTCGGGCGAATTTCAGCGCCGTCAGCTGGCGCTTGCCCGTGCTTTTGAATTGCCGGTCTCGCTTGCCGGCCTTAAGATCCACCCGCAGGACGTGTTTCATAAAATGGCACATGATAAAAAGAAAAAATCAGGCAAGCTGCATTTTGTTCTGCCTAAAAAAATTGGGCAGGTCAAGGTTGTGTCGGGCTTAGAGCCGATGGCCGTTGTTTTTAACGTAATAGAAACTTTTTTTTGAATTTTTTTGGCGCTTTAAACAAAGCGCAACCGCAAAAAATCGATAGCACGTTACCTTCCAACATTCATCTCGTAATCGTCCGTTAAAACTCTCAATGTATGCTTTTTCATCCTTCGTTGTAAGGCCTCGATCTATACCCAAATCCTCTACTTCAAAACAGTCTGATTTTTAGAGAGAAGGTCATGAACCTTGAAGTCTTTCAAAATTTTAAGAACAAGCGGGTGAGGGTTTTTTCTTGGGCGCACAAAAGCGTAAATCTTTTCTGAAAGAGGACTGCTCTTGGGAGAGTTCAAAATATATAGTTTTTCTTTTGCCGGCGCTTGCGAAATAGTCAGGACATTGAGTGGTGCAATGCCTTTGCCGCGCAATACAAGACGGCGGACAAGTTCGATGTCCTGTATTTCCCCAAGCGTGTAAGGTTCAAGTTTGTTAAAAAGCAAAAACTCTCGGACAGCCATGGCGACTTGACTCGGAATCGTTGGCAGAATCAAAGGTGCTTGCATCAGGCAGCGCGGAAATTTTTTGAGTTTTTTTGCGATGGTCGCATTTGCGCAAAAAACAATCGGGAGATCGGCGATGAGTATTTGTTTGGCTGATTTGGCAATCACGGGAGAAACTGTTGCGTCATGAAAGACAATATCCAACAAATGATCTTCGAGCTGAACAAGTAAAGTTTCAATATGGTCTTCAGTGAGGATGATTTGAACGGTTGGGTTTATTTCTAAGACAAAGGCGAGCAGTAAGTCGGCGAATGCTTTCGGAATAAAGTTGGAAACTCCAATCTGAATACGGATGCGATCTTTTTGCGCAAGGTCACCCATTTGATCCATGAGCTCTTGCCCCAGATCAGCAATGGATTTGGCATAGCCTAAAATTCGATGTCCGTCTTCTGTGAGTTTGAGAGCTCGATTCTCACGCTCAAAAAGTTTTTTATCCAGAAACGATTCGAATTGTTTGAGCTGAGCCGAAAGTGTGGGTTGGGCGAGGCGTAATTTTTTAGCAGCTTTTGAAACGCTGCCCTCTTTTGCAATTACATAGAAATAATACAGGTGATGGTAGTTAAGTGGAATCATAGATATATTCTATAGATAACATGAAAATTATCTATTTTATTTTTATATTAATGGGTGCGATATTTCTTGTATCTGAAGTCAATTTACCAATAAAGCTTCAGTGGGAGGATGAACATTATGAAATACCAATTAAAAACATTAGCCCTGCTTGTTTTATTGAGCGGGCTTTTTCTTGTTGTGGGAAGCGCTTTAGGGGGAAGAGGCGGGCTTGGAATCGCTCTCATTATGTCGGTGGTCATGAATATCGGGGCCTATTGGTTCTCAGATAAGATTGTTTTAGCAATGCATGGGGCGAAGCCGCTTCCTGCAGAGCATGAGGACTTTAAGGCTGATTTAGCTGAGTTGAGTCAAAAGGCAGGGATTCCTACACCTCAGTTATTTTGGATTGCAAATCCGCTGCCGAATGCATTTGCTACTGGACGTGATCCAAAGCATGGAACTGTGGTGGTGACCAAAGGGCTTATCAATCGATTGTCACGACGAGAGGTGAAGGGAGTGTTGGCGCATGAGCTTGGACACATTCTCAATCGCGACACCTTGATTTCAGCTGTTGTGGCGGTGATGGCGTCTGCACTGATGCACTTCGTGCATTTCTTCGCCTTCTTTGGTGGTGGAAACCGCGATGGTGGACGAAGTGGAAACCCTGTTTTAGTGATTGCGACTGTCATTCTCGCACCGCTTGCAGCCACGATGATTCAACTTGGGATTTCGCGCAGTCGGGAATATCTTGCTGATGAAACAGCGGCGAAATTAACCGGCGACCCGGAGGCGTTGGCGTCAGCTTTGCAAAAAATTTCAGGTGAAATTGAAGCTGAGGCAGAGCAAGGTGCGCCTGAGCCGCAGCCCGGTATGGCGCATATGTACATTATGAGTCCGATGGTTGGAGGCGGAGGTTTAATGTCTTTTTTTTCAACTCATCCGCCCGTGAAGGAACGTGTTCAAAAGCTTTTAGCTTTGCGAGAAAATCGTCATTCGATCTTAGTCACTTAATTCTTTTCTTAATCAGGGGGCTATTTGTGTTGCATGCATTCAAGGCGCAGTTAAAAAATTTATCCGAAGATCCACGCGACCCTTTTCACCGCAAAATTCGACAGCGTGTTGGAAAGCGAGCCACTTTGCTGCTAGAGAAACGTTTGCGACAATTGATTGTCATTACGCCTGAAGTTATCCGGCGAGTGTATCTGTTGTGGAAGCAATTTCCCGAAGATGCGCCGGCGCGACGCGTAAGCGGCTATTTGCTTACCTATCTCTATCACCCACAAGATTTTTTACCGGAAGATCAGCATGGGCTTTTCGGCTATTTGGATGATGCGTATTTTGCAGCTCTTGTTTATGAGTATGTTTTGGGGGCCATTGAAGGGACTGGTTATAGCGCGACAGCTTTGGATAAACGCTTCGTGAAAGATATTGCAAACATGAAGGCGTCAGCAAAACTGGTCATACCGATTGAAGCTGAAAAAATCGAAGCTATGTTCAATGAAATTCAAAAATCAGATCAAAGTACGCTTTTTGCGTCTGCTTTTACAACTCGGGAGATTGAATAATGGATTGGATGCCATGGGTTTTGTTTCATGTGTTTGTGTTTGGAATGTTGGCGCTTGATCTCGGTGTATTTCACCGCAAAGCCCACGCGATTGAATTTAAAGAGGCGATTGCATGGAGTGGAGTTTGGATTACGCTCGCACTTCTTTTTAATGGGTTGATTCACCTTTGGAAAGGAGAGCAGGCCGCGCTTGAGTTTTTTACGGGTTATGTGATTGAAAAGTCACTTTCGGTAGATAACATCTTTGTTTTCTTGGTGATTTTCACTTATTTTAAAATTCCACAGCAGTATCAACACCGCGTTTTGTTCTGGGGAATTGTCGGTGCCCTGATTATGCGAGCTATTTTTATTGCGGCAGGCATCACGCTTCTCGAAAAATTTCATTGGTTGATTTATGTGTTCGGAGCTTTCCTGGTTCTTACCGGAATTAAGATGGCGTGGGCGCATGGTAAGGAAATGGACCTCGGTACCAATCATGTCTTGAAGTTCATTCGGAAATGGGTGCCGATGTCTGAGAAACTTGAAGGACAAAAATTCTTTACCGTTGAAAACGGAAAAAAAGTGGCAACACCCCTATTTGCGGCTTTGCTCATCGTTGAGTTTACCGACGTTATTTTTGCAGTGGATTCTATTCCTGCCATTCTCGCGATCACCAAAGACCCTTTTCTTGTTTACACCTCCAATATTTTTGCAATTCTGGGACTG
>JAYSWD010000139.1:0-11534 GCA_043718225.1 Candidatus Omnitrophota bacterium | reverse complement strand
GGATCTTTCAATTCCATCCGGCGGCAAAACACCTCTTCATCAAGGACCCCAAAACCAAAAGTAAAACTATCGCCAAGTGCGTAAATACGGATTTTTCCGAAAGGCTTTTCCAAGCTATACTCACGGTTACCGCGTAAACCGAGAGAATTTGTGGACAAAGGAATCTGCAGTGAGATTTTTTGCAGTAAAGATTTTTTATTTTTTTGATGAAACCAACCTAATACCGGATGATATTCAACCCAACTTTTTTCCGGAATGATGGCCCAACCATTAGGTTTCGTGGGCTGCTTGACTACCGGATAACGGAATCTTAAAAAAAGCTCTCCCGCGAAAAAAAGCGCGATCAGCACAATGGACAGCAAAATAGCATTCGCTTGTTGGTTTGTGATTTGTTTCATAGTCGTAGAAGGTTAAATCAACTAAGCATTTTCAGTACAAACAACAAAAATTCTTCACCTTGTGCCATAACTGGTTTCTGAATTCTTTCCTTTATAAATAAAAACCATGTTGTGATAAAAATGCATTGCTTTAATATTTTTTGCACAGTAGTCAAAACGGGGTGAGCCCCCTTCAAACTCGACATAATTTAATCCATCCACCAACGACTTAAAAAAGCCCATCGAAGTGCCGGGATGATTCAAATTGACACTGTCACCCCCATAGCTTGGCCAATAGGAAGTCTGTAGGTCTTCGGCAACATATATTCCGCCCTCTTTCAATAACGGAAAGAGGAGTTGAAATGTTTTTATCACGTGAGCGTTAATATGGCTTCCGTCATCAATAACAATATCAAACGATCCCGCTAAATCATGAATATTCTTTAACACGCTTTCGTCGGACTGACAACCGCGGAAAATTTTAATGCGAGGTTCTTCCAAGGCGGTTTTATCATGGATATCCAGCGAGTAAATTAAGCTGTTCGGAAAATACTTTTTCCACATGCGCAACGAAGCGCCGCCGCTTTTGGTGTCTGAATCACCGCCCGCACCGATTTCGAATATTTTAAGGAGCTTTTTCCGCAAACTTTTAAAATGAGTTTGATAATGTTGCGCATACCAATGCGTATTCCATTTATCTGTGCCATAAATTGTTGCGAGGCGGACAAGATTGGCGGGGCAAAAAATCGGCGTCACAAACTCATAGAATTTCTTAAGGCCACGCTTCTGATCCAGATTGAGATTTTTTTTAAGCATGCTTTTAAGCATCATTTTCATAAATTATCCTAAAGCAATGGTATGCTGAAATTAAAGCTCATATGAGCAAGCACCCTTTTTCCCGGTAAAATAATCCCATACTCCAAGAAAAAAACAACGCTGCTTAAAACGATTCGCCTTATTCCCAATTAACGTAACCCACTTCTTCATGGATAAAAGCAAAAGTCCGACATGCACAACAAGCCGCAACCGCAAGGAATTATGCGCCGCTGAAAGTCGTAAAAAATTTCTTATCGTATAATAAATACTGAAGCCTGGATAAGAACTGAATGTACCGGAAATTTTATGATAGACAACAGCCGTCGTCAGTACTTTGTTTTTGTAGCCATGCTTTAAACTCCTCAGGCAAAGGTCCGCATCTTCGTGAATTAAAAAATAATCCGCATCAAAAAGGCCGACACGACTTAAAAACTTTTTACCTAATAGCAAAGCCGAGCCCGGAATAATTTGCACTTCAATAACCTCTGGAAGCTGCTCATCGTTACGGGTTTGATAGCATACGCCCCTCGGGCGAAGACGGAACCAATCCATGGAAGTACCGCATGAGTCGACCGTCGTGCGATCATCATAGCGGCATACGAGAGGCGCCAAAATTCCTGCATCGGGAAATTCGGCCGCGTACTGAATCAAAGCGTTCAGGGCATTCTTTTCGACTACACAATCATTGTTGAGGATAAAAACATAGTCCGCAGAGTGCTCAAGCGCAAACCGTATCCCCACATTATTTCCCTCTGCGTAACCAAGATTATTCTCATTGTGTAATAGCGGTATTTCCGGATAGCGAACATGCAGCAATTGATAAGATTCGTTGCCTTCTGAGTTATCGACCAATACCACTTGAAGTGAAAAATTGTCGTTTTTCGCCGCCAATACCGATTCGACACACTCGATCGTATCCAGGGGACGATGATAATTCAGAATAATTACCGCAAGTTTCGGAATCATGGCGTCGCCCGCGTTAACTCATTATATTTCGCGTATTTTACGAGAACATACCACGCTGAAAAAAGGCAAAACAAAAAACCCTGAAAACCGTCACGAAATCCCTGCTTAACGATATAAAGTTTGAAAAATAGAGCTCCGGGACGGACAAAATAATCAATCCAGCTAAGTGGGCAAGATTTCTGGAGAAGATATTCCGCCTCGCAAGTTGTATATCGGTTGAAACGCGTGAAGTATTCTGAAATGTTATCGTAAGTAAGATGAAGTAAGGGGCTTTGCAAGTTTTCCACCCTCCCTTGAACTATAAGAACTTCATGGATGGGCTGTTCAAACTTCCCTTTTTCTTTTCTCAATAAACGCACCGGACGGTCATCCTGTGTCCCTGAAAATCTAAACTCTTTTCCAAAAATAACCGATCGCCGCTGAATCCTATAAGCATCATGAGAAGAGCTATCACTAATAAGGCATTGGATTTCTTCACGCAATGCATCCGTCACAATTTCATCGCAATCAATCGATAGCAGCCAATCACCGTTGCAAAGATGCATGGCATGATTTTTTTGATCTGAAAAATTGATAAATGGCCGGGAAGAAAACTTACCGTTATAGGCTTTTACTAACTCTGAAGTTTTATCGGTGCTTTCTGAGTCAACAACAATGATTTCATCCACCCATTGAATCGATTTTAGACAAGCCTCGATCTTTCGCTCCGCGTTAAACGAAATAATAAAAACAGAGAGTTTGGGCTTCACGAGAGGTCTTTAACACAAAAAAGTTGAAAAGCCGATTCGGGAAAGTGATAGGTCATGACTTGTCCAAGGTCCACGATTTTGGCATCCGCCTGATCGTCTTGATGCTCGTGGTCGTGATACATTGACTTAAATCCCCGCACGCCATAAACCTTATAGCCGCGATCCTTAAATTCTTTAACGCTCCATCCTGAGCAATGATCCATATAAGGGTTTTCGTCAACATGGTCCTGTGGTAAAAAACCATTCGGTGTAAAAATAATCACCTTGCGCCGTGCGATTTTTTCTATCTTATTCAAAAGCATCATACCTTTATCTTTCGGTAAGTGCTCAAGTACATCCAATAGCGCAACGGCGTCAAATGATTTTTCCGAAAATTCCACGGTTAAAATATCATGAGAGATATAACGTTTATGACGCTGGGATGCGACGGCAGCGGTGTAATAAGGTTCAAATATTTCAACTCCGATCGTATAGATCCAAGTCGGAATAATAGGCACCATTGAATGCTTACCGCAGCCCAAATCAAGCACGCTATCCAAATTGCTTAATTCCCGGATGATGAGGTATTGAAGCGGATGCGTCAGTCTTACCGTAAAAAAACCGACTGCTAAAAATAATCCTCTTAACCGGTGATGCTTTCCTAAAAAATTAACAATCGCTTTTTTCCGGATTTTTGTTTTTAAAAGTTCATGTTGTGCGTGATTGACTATACCCATCACTTCACGGTCGCTGTAAATCGATTGCTTTTGTATTTCTTTCCTTTTCTTAAGAGCTTGCGGCATCCGGCCAAAGGCCTGAAAAAAACCACACCATAGAAACCATTTCCCCGTAAAGAACGCAGCTATTAAACGCAACGTGATTCCAAATGCAAACTGTAGCAATAAAAAAGGGTCTGTTACATTCTTAATGGTAAATAAAATAGCATTTCGAAAAACCATAGTCTGGGTTTGATGGTGGTTGAACGCACGATCAAAACTTGCGCCGCCAACATGCTTTTTCCTGCTGTCGGGCTGATAAACACCTTTCCAGCCTCTTTTCCAGCCGCGGTAGCAAAGATCAACGTCTTCATATCGACCTGGTAAATAAAGCTCGTCATAACCGCCTAATTCCAGATATTTTTTTCGATCGAAGGCTGCGACTCCGGCCGAAAACGCCAGACCCGGCTCTTGATTTAGCGCCACATGGCCGGGATAGTCTATGACCGCAGAAATAATTCCATGCCGAATCGAGAGAATTGACCGGTCACCCTCAGAGGCGACAAACAGGATCTGCGAATCTTTTAAAAAAGGCTCAATGAGAGGATCAACAAAATCAGGCGCCAGCTCCATATCATTGTTGAGAAGAACAACGATGTCTTCCGAACATTTCTTTACATAGTCATTAAACGAGCAAAGTACTTTATTTTTCCTGGCGACATCAACTTCGACATCAGGAAAATGAGTACGGACATATTGAACACTGTCATCCGAGCTGCAGTTATCCAGAACAGTAACTTTGCAAGAATGCTTTGACCGGCGCGCGGCCATCACGACACTTGGAAGAAAGCTTGCAAGCAAATCCCTGCGGTTGTAATGCAGCACAATAAGACGACAGGTTAAGTCAGACTGAGTCATAATTTTAAATTAATTCTTTACACAAATGATGGTTTGATGCGTGTTGATTCTAATAAACTTTATAGCTTTTTGGGGAAAACTTTTCTTTATTTACAGCCGTGCCTAAAAAACAATGTCGTTATATCGGGCTAAATAAATAGAGCCTGGCTGACTTTATGAAATATCATCCCGTATCACTTTAAAGAGTTCTTTGTCTGATTGACCGTTTCCCGCGCAATCTGTAGCGCGCCGCCCCCAGGCTTCCGGCAGACGCGTCAAGGCCATACCAAATCCTTTTAAAATAAAATGCTTCCCCGAACCAATTGCCCACAGAATTTTCAAAATCAAGCCGAAAATAAATTTTATAAATAAATAGTGATCCGTTATATTTTTTATCATAAAAAAAACTCCGTTTCTAAAAACCAGGGCCTGTTTTTCTTTTTCGGAATAACGTTTATTAAAACTAACTGACCCGAGATGATGAACTCTGCTTTCGGGAGAGCAATAGCCCACCCAGCCTTTTTTCCAGCCGCGATGGCACAAATCAACATCCTCATAATATCCGGGCAAGTAAATATCATCATAACCGCCGATTTCCAAAAATTTTTTTCGGTCAAAAGCACCGGAACCGGCCGAATAAACATACCCCGCCTTATTCAGGTTGAATTCATACTCCGGATAATCAAATGCGGCGCTTACTGTCCCCCATCTGCTTTTTGGAATTGAACGACATCCGTAGGGCACCACAAAAAACATGTCATCACGTTCAGCGAAAGGCCGAATCAATGGATCAACGAAACCTTTTTCGGTTTGGATGTCATTATTAAGGAAGATAAGAATATCTTCTTTCAGGACAGCGGCAATTTCATTATATGAGCAAAGCACACGATTTTCTTTAGCAAGAAAAATATCCACAGAGGGATAATTTTTTGAAACAAATTCGATGCTGCCGTCGCTGCTTTGATTATCAAGCACCGTGACCGCACATCTATATGAACTTGCTTCTGCGGATTGAAGCCAGCTCGGCAAAAAATTACGCAGCAACTCTTTGCCGTTGTAATTCAGCGCCACGATCCTGCATGTCAAATTACCGTTGGGCATCTTGAGCGTCATTTTCGAATTAAGCCAGCTAACTTATTTTTAATAAGCAGCGGGATTTTTGAGGGAAATGCGTTATAAAACATGATCCGAGACACATATTCTTTTCCCCCGAGTAATTTTATAATCGGCAAGCAAACCAAGGCCCAATAAAAACTATTCAATAAAACAGAAGATTTTCGATTTTGCAGAATTGAATATAGTTGATAGTTACCCAATTGTCTTTCGACATAGGGTTCGGGTTTTCTTGCCATCAAAAAAACCCCTGGTGCTTGGGGGTCTGTCTGAACTCTTTCCAGAACGAGGTCTGAAAATATATATTCCATATCCGCTTTTTCATACCTCCAGAAATCATAAGGAAAGCCATGATAATCAAACCCTTTGGATCTCGTCGTAATAATGAGAACGCCGCCCGGCTTCATAATACCTTTTAAATTCTGAATGACTTGCGGCCAATTTTTTACATGCTCGAGAACCTCCGTGCATATCACGACATCGAACACATCGCGCCCGAACCGACTGATAAGATCTTCGGCCCTGCAAATTTCATCAACCCCCGGCCCCGTTTGAATATCAACGCCAAGATAGCGAAGAGGAAAAAGTTTTTCGATTTCAGGCCGAATTGAGCCATTTACATCGCGGGCTCCGACTTCAATAATTGATTTACTCCTAACATCCCGTTCTGTGAGACTTTCCAATCCAAAATCTCTACCGGTCTGATTACACATATTTGAACTCCGATCTTGCTTCTGTTGGCGTTAAAACCGCCTGATTGCGAATTAAAAAAATTGCAGAAAACTGTTTTGCAAGATATTTTGCAATTGCCGAAATATCTTTAAATATTTAATCTCAGAAATAATGTTTCATATTAAACTTGTATAAACATCGATTACATTTTTAGCGGTTTCATTCCAAGAGAATTTTTTAATTTGCTCCAGCCCTAGAAGCCGCATGTCCAAGCATAGAGATGTGCTCTCCGCCAAAGAGATCATACCCTGCAATATATCCCGCATATTGTACGGATCAACCAATAATCCAGCATTGCCGGCAACTTCTGGCGTCGATGTAATTCGAGATGTCATGACAGGGCACCCTGAAGCCATAGCTTCCAAAATAGGCATACCAAAGCCTTCGTAAAGCGAAGGAAACAAAAGCGCTTGTGCACCGCAATAGAGCGCGTTCAAACTGGCGTGGTCGACAAAACCCGGTGTTAAAATTTGTCCCGGCAAAAAATGCTGCTCTCGATTTAATAGCTCGGCATACTTTCCGCGGGCAAACTCTTTCGAACCCACTAAAACCAGCTGATAATCCGGGTGCATTTTCGAAAAAATATTGAAAGTTTCCATGATGCGCGCTAAATTTTTTCGGGGCTCTAAAGTTCCCACAAAAACAAAATATTTACCGATAATGCCCAATTTTTTTTTAACACTTGCAAGCTTCTCTTCCGCAATCTCGTGCGTGAACCCTTCATGACCGGACAGATAAATGACATGAATTTTATCCTCAGGAATTCTTAAATGTTCGATCAGGTCTTTTTTCGTGTGTTCCGAGCTTGCAATAATTCGATCCGCTTGGCGGATTGTGAGCGGTAGCCAATGTTTCCAATAAAACAAACTTGCCGCACCCATCTGATTGCGAAAAAGCAACCCAGCAATATCATGCACCGTTACTACCAAACGACACGGCTTATGAAAAGGCGGGGAAAAAGCCGGCACATGTAAAATATCCATTTTGTCGTGTTTTACTTTCGCGGGCAAAATCTGATTCTCCCACCAAAGGCGCCGGATTGTATTGAGATTTTCTCCGGACTTAAGCTTTGTTGAATAGGTGTGTAGCTCAAACGGCAAACATATCTGCTGCTTTAGCGCCGTAAGCAAACTGCAGGTTGAAACCCCAAGCCCGGACAATCGGCCTTGCGTGGCTTGCGCATCGAATCCAACCTTAATCACGTTCAGGCTCCCGGCTTTTTAACTATCATGGTTAATCTATTTTGCATTCCAAATAATTTTCCAAAAAATAAAATCACCTCTCCGGCTAGCTGTTGTAGACCGCTTAAATTATATTTTTTTAAATCTGTACTTGTAAAAAAAAAGTCAACCGGCTCGAATCCATTTACTTCAAACAACTTGGAAAGTGTCTTTGTATTGTAATAGGCCACATGCTCTAAAACATAAACCATTTTGAGTCCAAGAGTCATATTGCCAAAAGACAAACGATAGAGAATTTGCGATAAAAACCTCAGAAAACTATCTTCATTCGGCAGAGCTATTAAAAGCAGCCCTCCTGGCTTTAAAAGTTCATGTGCTTTTCGAATGAATGCGTGCGGGTTAATTTGATGTTCAATCACATCTAACATGGTGATGACGGAGAAAGATTGCTTAAAACAACTGTCCTGAAAAAAACCCACATTTAAATTAAGATCATAATTCTTCTTGGCTGAAGCTGCGTTTTGAGGACTTGTATCAAGTCCCTCCACCTGCCATCCGCGAGATTTTGCCAGCGCCAAAAACATACCATTTCCATAGCCAATATCTAAGACACGACGGGCCATTTCTTTTGGAAGATACTTTTCAATGTTCGTTAAATGATTTAAGAATTCTGCGCGTGTGCGCGTGGTCTTGCTTAAATCTGTATATTCGTAATATCCCTCATGAAATTGATGCAGCCGTATGAGTGATTCCGTGGATTCGTATGCGGCCGCCATGCTCTCAGGATTTAAAGCAGGATCCAGATATCCTAATGCGCACTTCTTGCAGCGAAACACCGAAACCTCACCCACCTTCCACAAAAAAAGCCGCGCTTCCGACAAGCAGACAGGACATTTCGTAATAGAAATCAAAGGAAAGCTCATGGCTTGCCTCGCGCGAAACGCTTCTTGACGACGTCCATGAGATTTAATTTTTTGTTCAGGCTGAAAAGAAGCGGAAAACTGGCAACACAAACAATCAACAGCGCCGCAAGGGTCCGCAAAATTGAGCTTCCATCATGAAGCACGTAATAATCGATTCCGGTTAATACCGTTACAAGTAAAATAAACTTAAACATGATCGTTCCATAAAGTTTCCAGGCTTCTGCCGCCGCATAAACACCCGGCATAGAAGCTCGAAATAAAAGTGAAAAACTAAACCAAGAAGCAAACATTGAAGCCGCAGCAATTCCGGCGACCCCCCACCCTTTTTGGATAAATTGAATTCCCAGGGCGAGCGCAAAAAAAGACGCCGCAAGGAGCGAAAACAGAACCCGTTTCCGGTCTTTAATGGTCACTAAATAGTTTGAACATAAGTTTCCCAGCGATACAAAGTAAATTCCGAGGACAATCCATTTTAAAGCCGGCAAACCTTCTGCAAATAAGCTCAAAACGGTATGGGTAAAAAAAGGCGCAAGAACCCAAGTCAATGCGATTAAGGGCGGGAAAAGATTCGAAAAACCATGCATGCCATGTTCAAAATAGTCGCGTAAGTCTTTACGATTATCGTTCTTACCAAATTTTTCCTGAAAGTGAGGAAGAAGAACAACCGCAATCGACACGTGCAAAGAATTCAAATAATTTGCCGCCATTTGACCGATACTGTAAAGCCCCATCGCTTTAAAGCCTAAAAACTGCAGAATCATAAACTTATCAATCGAACGGAAAAAAGTATCAACAATTCCAAGCGTCATTAAGGGAAGACCGCTTGCCACAGTTTTTTTAAGAATATCGATGCGGAAACTTAGCCGGATTAAATATTTCTCTTTCCATTGAATATAAACAATATTAAAGATCAAACTTAGTCCGATTGCCCAGAGAAAGCCGTAAATTTTGAACTGGGACGCTAAAAACCCGATCAAAAAAACATTCACGAGCGCTGAATAGATGTTTTGGCGGCTCGCAGTCTCAAAGTTTTTGAATGCCCGTAATAGCGTGACAAAGAAATTATTCAGCCGCTGAATCAGAATCAGCACAGATGCAAAGATAAGGCCCCAAAAAAGTTCCCGCGAAAGAGCCGGTCCGCGAAAGAGCGCATAAGTTAAAACCGCTAACCCAATCAACATGGAGGAAAAGCACAAAAAAGTAAATACTGTATTTACCGTTTCCGAAACGCGCGCCGAGTCTCCTTTAGCTTGATGATAAGGCACATCCAAATTGAGAACCGTATTCACACCCAAGCCTGAATACTTTGAAAAATCGAGAATCATCTGCAGCGCCGTCCAAATTCCGGTATTTACCGGGCCCAAAAAATATTTAGCAAGAACCGAACCGAACACGGTAATAAATTGTGCCGCATAAGTGCTCACTGTATAGGACCCGACTTGTTTAAAGATTTCCGCGCGTTTGGACATAGTGCTTCTCATGTATTGGAAGAATCAATTACACGTAATTTGAATAAGGGGATAAAACCCGTGATGAGGTTAAATTGATGGATTTTATAGTTTTTTTTGCGCTATAAATTCGAAGTTTCCCGGACCATAAATAATTTTTGAAAACCGAGTCGAGTTATCGAAGTGTAATGGCGCAAAAAACTTTCGTATGTTTTGCCGCACCACATAACGTTTGCAGCGTTTTGGCTGTTCGAAATTATTTTCTTTAAACCAGTTAAGCGCGACATCTTCCGTCACTTCCAAAATGAAACGTTTAGGAACCTGAATTAAATTTTGTATCGTTGTGCAAAAATCAATATCGAAAAGCGCCGCAAACTTCCCTGTCTCAATTTCTTCCCCAGTGTTTTTTTTCATCCCTTGAGCCATTGTTTGAAATAATTCGCTGAAATCCGATGGTTTTAAGTTGTCGATTAACTCTTTAAACTCGGACGAAGCGCGATAGGACTGACGTAAAGCGGGCCACACCTCTTTCTCCAAAAGCCCTCCTGGATTTCCGAAGATGACATAAAAGTATCCACCCGGCTTAGTAACGCGCGATAGCTCCTTAAACGCCCTTTCGATTTGCTCCATACTTCCCAAATGCATAAGCACGCCGTTTGAAAATGTAATATCAAACGAATTGTCCGGAAAAGGCAATTCATCCGTGCTTCCGCTGACGTATGAGACTTTATTTTCCTCAACACCGCGCTTCGTGAGTGCGGCCTTAAGAGGAGCAATCCATTCGTTGCCTAAATCAAGACATGTGATATGGCCGACACCAAAACTATGCATAGCAACTTCGAAATAGGCAGTATTGCCGCAGCCGGCATCCAGAATCTTTGCGCCCTTAAAATCATCTTTCGTCAAATGGAAATAAGACGGTGACGAAACCATGTCGAAAAATCTTTTAAACAAAACATCGTCCTCGAGATAGTGATTATGTTGCTTCAGATAAATGCTACGGGTTTTTTGCGCAATTTCTTTCAAATTTTCTTTTTCCATAAAATATGCATGCTCCTATACGAGAGTTATTTTTGACAAACTATTATAATATTATGCTTAAAAAATGACAGCGGATTCCCTGTCATTATTCAAGTAATTGAATCAGCTTTGAGTTAATTAAAATCTTGCTTGGTTCAATACTTATAAAAATCCGAATTTTTTCTAAAAAATCATCGATCGAAGAACCCCGCTGAATGATATCTCCGAATGTTTCTTCAGCATAGGGCGAAATTCTAAAATATCGAGGAACAAGACAAAGCGTGGGAAGGCCGAGCGTAACAGATTCAAATAATGCGCCTGATGCAAAATCCACAATAACACGATCGACACCCAACAATGAATCCAAAAATGAGTGTGTTCCAATTTTAATATTAGGGTATTGTTTGTCTTGGATATATTTAAGTATGGACTCTTCAGCCCACGCCTGACCGGCAGCATGCTTGTAAACCCAATTTAAGTGACTGTTTCGCCCCATGAAATCGATTAATTTCTTCTGGTATTGGTAATACCACATAAGCCAATACATTCCTTCATTTAAAAATAGCATGTGTCTGGGGAATTTTTTCTGGACGTAAAGTACAGTGAGTTGTTTATTT
>JAYSWD010000138.1:0-11646 GCA_043718225.1 Candidatus Omnitrophota bacterium | reverse complement strand
AGATCTTCAATCGGCTTATGCTGGCTTGCCACGTTTGGGGCTGAAAACAAACTTGGCGGGTCGACCGCTCCTTGCTTGGTCGCGAGATTTGATAGGGTTGGCTTACGAGGGATTAGCCGAACAGACCACCGCGTTTGAAGAAAGAAATGAAGGCGTGTTTCTCAAGCCTTTTATCGATAATCTTAAAAAAGGCCGAACGCCGTCGGATTTAATTCTTGACCTTTCAAAGCGTCGATCAATTCAAAATCGCTTTTGGATCTTGGAACACCTTCATATATAATACGCGCTCTTTGACCGCTCACATAATCGGGGTATAGCGAAGCTTGGTATCGCGCTGCGTTCGGGACGCAGAGGCCGCAGGTTCAAATCCTGCTACCCCGATTCTATTTATTTTTGCTCTGGGCTTTGCCCAACCGCATTTTCCCATCCCTATGATTTTATTGCTTTTAAAAATCGGGGCAGGATTTGAAGGGAGCCAGCCGGAAGGAAAATCTGACTTAATGTCAGATTTTACTGAAGTGAAGTCCAGGGTTGGCGGGAGGCAACCTGAAGAGAACTCCCGCGACAAGCGGAGAGTAAACGAAAGGTGCCAAATCCTGCCATATTTCTGCGTTGGGCTTTTTCCAACCGCTGCATCCGCCAAATAATTCCAGGAACCGGGTAGGCAACCACTAGCGCGCGTGAACGAAGGTCGCCGAATCCTGCCATATATTTCTGCTCTGGGCTTTCCCAATTGAATTTTTTTCTCTCCGCCAAGTCACAACCATAATTGCTCCAGCCATTTATTTTTTGCTACCTTGATGAGGACCAATTCGCCTTCGGCGCAGAAAGTGCTATACACCAGCAAATGTCCTATTCAGGCTAAACAGTGTCAGTTCCTTAAGACATTTTGTTTTGCTCTAAAAGCCAATTTTTTTCTAAGTCTATTAACCATCTATACTTATAAGTTTGGTATGGAGTTTGTATCTCTTTGAATTAACATCAAGGAGGAATCATGAATAAACAAATTGCCTTTTATGGGGGGTTTTTATTCGCTGCAATATTTTTTGGAAGTTCCGCTATTGCTGAAAATGCAACAGTCAATGCGGATAATACAGGGATGAATGTCCGTGATCGTAATGCCGCAACATTGACGCCCATGGATCAATCGAACGACAGTAACGATATAGCAATTACGCAAGGCATTCGGAAAATGCTTATGCAAGACAATACGTTGTCGGTGAATGCAAAGAACATCAAGGTCATTACCATTACGCGGGAGACGACTTTGCGCGGGCCGGTTAACTCAGAAGCTGAAAAAGCAGCGGTCGAACAGATTGCGCTTGAAGTCGCGGGAGTGGGCAAGGTCAATAACCAACTTGAAGTCAAAACAAATTCTTAAGGGGGATTTATGTCAAAAAATAACAATTGTGTGATTGGTTTAACAAAAACTCAGGCGGATGCGGGAAATATCGTCGAGAGATTGAGTCAGGCGGGATTTTCCCATAGTGACATTTCAGTTTTATTGCCGGACAGTGAAGGCCGCGGTGTCTTAGGCATGGAAAAACATACCAAAGCCGGAGAAGGAGCCGCGGCTGGCGCGGGAACAGGCGGTATCTTATTTGGCGCGTTGGGGCTTTTGGCCGGGATCGGGACTCTGGCAATTCCAGGAGTGGGGCCTTTTATAGCTGCCGGTCCGATTATGGCCATGCTTAGCGGGGCAGCCGTAGGTGCAACTGTGGGAGGTCTCACAGGCGCATTGGTTGGTATGGGCATTCCGGAGTATGAAGCCAAGCAGTATGCGAACAAAATCAAAACCGGCCATGTTTTGATTTCTGTTCATGTGGATGATAACGAAGAGAAAGATCGTGCGCGTCAAATTTTAAAAGATTGCGAAGCGGAGCACATTGCCGTGAGCAAAGAGGTCGTGTCACAAGACAGATAAATATGTGCAGGTAAATAAAAAAACCGGATGTCTTAGACATCCGGTTTTTTTATTGATAGATAAAATTCAGGAATGAGTCAATTTAGAATTATCAGAAACCAAAGCCGTAATCTTTTCCGCAAAAACCGCAAACTCATCCAGTCCCGAAGGCTTTTCCATATATTTGACCGCACCCGACTTAAGAATTTGAGGAATGTTAGCGGGATCGGTTGCCTGCGATATCATAATAATGGGAATTCCCCGGGCAAGTTTTTTCTTTTGAATTTCGTTCAGTATGTCCATGCCATTTTTTACCGGCATATTCATATCAAGAAGTATGCAGTCAATGGAGTCGGCATCCGGACCTAGGAGCATTTCAATCAGTTGCGCGCCATTTTTTAACGTGACCGCTTCATGTGAAATGCCGCAGCGGGTAAGCCCATGCTTGAGAAAAAACTGAAAATGGGGGTCATCATCCACGACAACTAAAGCTAAGCACGCAGTAGTCATGAATTCCTTTGTAGAAAGATTGTTTATTTGAGTGGAGGCGTATTCTAAATTAACAAGCAGAGCAGATAAAGAAAAATGAATTTAAAGGATGATCTTTTTTGTCAGGTTTTTCCCGACAAATTTTTTTTTGCTATTTATGAATTACTAATTATTCAATTCGAGTATTTGTCTGCGGTTTGAAAGCTGCCACGCTTCGAGATAATCAGTGGTATCTTTTTTGTAGGCGTCATGGGCGATAAAGGTTAAATCAATTTGATGCGAGTCGAGATTCATATCATTTTGATCAGGAGCTTGATTTTTTAGTTTCATACTTTATGCCCTCAGGTTGAACCATTATTGATTATAGTAAAGCAATCTCCATGCCAGTATTTCTAAGGCGAAAAAAGCGGAAATTTATGGGGTTTGTCAGACGTTTGTGACAAGTTTTCTTAAAAATCGGACATAAAGCGTTCTCAAGGCAAGTTTCGAAAGTTGAATCGGGCAGGACAAAAATTTAACGATTTTCACGGAGAGTTTTTGATTTTCAAGTATGTCAGTATATTTATGCCGCCTTGCGAGGTAAAGCGGCCGTTTTGGATTAACAGCAGCTTTTCCTTTGTTACTTATGATGATGAGGATACGGCGCAACCATCTGTTCCGGATTGTGTCCCGGATTAGCAGCCGAAGGCGATAAAGGTTCCGTATTGTCATCCGCGAAACTAATGCGGCCGCCGGCACACACCATAACTCCGGCAATGAGAAAAAATATAAATAAATTTTTCATAAGCCTTCTTTTAATTTTCTTGTTTTTTTTGAAAAGGTTCGCTCACTAGTAAGTGATTCAATATGCGTGCCAATTGGATGGTAAATTCTCCTTAAGGAACGGCATGTTTTTCGCCTAATTGTCCGAAATGCGTAAATTTTGACAGAATTTCAGACGCTTTTGCCGTGTATGCTGGCGGGAAGAAGGATCAGGCTTTCGGTGTCAGAATGGACTTCAATTGAGAGGGGCTTAAGAGTTTTTTTTGAAGTATAACTTCACGCAAAGTTTTTCCGGTTTTAAAAGCTTCTTTAACGCACTCGGCCGCTTTGCTGTAGCCGATATGGGGATTCAATAAAGCCGCGATTCCGAAACTGCTTTCGGCATAATATCTGCAGCGTGCGGTATCGGCGGCGATACCCTCAACGCAATGAATGCGTAAAACATTCGTCACATTTTTTAAAATTTCGATGGATTGCAAAAGGTTATGCGCGATCACCGGCCGCATGACATTGAGCTCAAGCTGTCCCGAGCTTACCGCAAAAGCGATCGCTGTGTCGTTTCCGATGACTTGAAAGGCCGCTTGAGCCGTCACCTCAGGCATCACCGGGTTGACTTTGCCCGGCATGATGGATGATCCCGGCTGGCGCTCCGGAAGGTGAATTTCGGCCAGGCCCGTGCGCGGCCCGGAACTGAGTAGTCGTAAGTCATTCGAAATTTGAATCAGCGAAAGAGCATAATCGCGCAGCCCGCCTGAAACGGCCGCGAGATCCGCATCCGATTGCATGACTTCAAAAAGATTTTTAGCGCTGCGCACGGAGAATCCGGTTTGAGACTTGATATCAGCGATCACTGTTCGCCTGGAGGCGGGAGTTGTGTTCAGGCCTGTGCCGACGGCGGAGCCGCCGATACCCAATTCTAAAATATTTTGTGATAAGGCGTTAATACGCAGTCGTCCTTTTTCAAGTTGTCTCGCCCAGCCGCTGAATTCCTGACCCAAAGTAATCGGCGCCGCGTCCTGAAGATGAGTGCGCCCCGCTTTAATGACTTTCTGGAATTGTTTTGATTTCTTTTTAAAAGAGAGCTCTAATTTTTTTGAAGAAATTTCAAAAGACTGCAGTAATTGAAGCGCGGCAAGGCGGATGGCGGTGGGAATGACATCGTTGGTGGATTGGCCCATATTAACATGGTCATGAGGGTGAAGGAATTCGTAACTGCCTTTTTTGCGCCCTAGAATTTCAAGCGCGCGGTTTGCGATGACTTCATTAAAATTCATATGCACGGAAACACCGGCGCCCGATTGAAAAACATCCGTTACGAATTGATCACGGAGTTTTCCGGCCAGTATTTCATCGCAGGCGCGCACGATCGCCTTTGCCCGTTTTCTATCCAAGCGTTTTAATTTTTGATTGCTGCGGGCGCATGCCTTTTTGATAATGACAAGCGCGCGGATAAACTCGTCATGAAAGCGAAGCCCTGAAATAGGGAAGTTCTCAACCGCGCGCACGGTTTCAGAACCGTAATAGGCCTGAGCAGGAACCGGCTTTTCTCCCAGAGAGTCTTTTTCAATGCGGTATTTCATTAAGATTATTATAGAGGAGGATTCAAATCGTCGCTATATCGCTGATCTAAAGGAAAGCGTACCAACATCCGATAATATACGGTCGCAATTTTTGCGCGGAAGAGGTGTTTGTATGTATGAATCATTCTTTGGTCTGAAAGAGTCGCCATTTAATCTAACGCCTGATACGCGCTTTGTTTATTTTAGCAAGCACCATCAGGAAGCACTTTCCGCCATGCGCTACGGCGTTGAATACCGCCGCGGATTTATTCAAGTCACGGGCGAAATCGGCGCCGGTAAGACAACTCTATCGCGCGCGCTTTTATCGCAGCTTGGGGATGACGTTCACAGCGCTTTGATTCTTAACCCCAAGCTTTCGGATTTAGAATTATTGCAAACCATTGTTGAAGACTTTGGTTTAAAACCCGCGTCCAAAAAACGCAAAGCCTATTTTGACGCGTTAAATAAGTTTTTGCTCGAAGAAACGCAAAAAGGAAAAAACGCGGTGATTATCATCGACGAAGCCCAGCTTCTAACGCCGCGTTCGCTCGAGCAAATCCGTTTGCTGTCGAATCTGGAAACACCGAGCCAAAAGCTTCTGCAGATCATTTTAATCGGCCAGCCTGAACTCAAAGATTTAATCGCGCGGCCGGATCTAACCCAATTGCGCCAGCGCATTACGGTTCGTTTTCATTTACCCGCCTTATCTCATGAGGAAGTGGGAAATTATCTTGAGCAGCGTTTGCGCGTCGCTGGACTGACCGAAAAAGTTTTTATGGAAGACGCGATTCACATGATTTCCGAGTTTTCGGGTGGCATACCGAGAGTTATCAATGTTTTGGCGGATCGTGCTATGCTAGGGGCTTACGCTAAGGGTATTAAAGAGGTTGATGCCGCGCTGGTTGAATGCGCGGCCGCAGATTTAGAAGGAGTCGCCGCATGAGTTTGATTCAAGAAGCGCTCAACAAAACACAAAACCGGACTTCATCCGCTCCCGAAAAAAAACAATCTGCTGTCAAATCCCAGCCGCATATCGATGCTTTACCGGGTTTAGGAGCGCTTGACCGCGAAGTTGAAAAAAAAATCCGCGCGCTTCCCAAGAGGGAACTTCATCAAGTTGAATCAAAAAATCATCCGCTTGTTTTGATGGTTTTGTTGATTGTTTTATTCGCGAGCGGGATGATGTATTGGTCTCAAAAAAATTTAGAGACGGAAGCAGTTCCGCCGCTTGTCGTTGATATTGAAAGGCATGAAACCCCGGCGAAGACAAAAGCGGAAATGGCCGCGATCAATCAAAGATTGGCCGTGCCGGTTTTGAGCGCAACCGATGCGCGGGGCCTGTTCTTTCTCTCCGGAATTGCCTGGGGCGGCGCACAGCCTTATGCCGTAATTAACGGCCAGATTTTGCGGGCGGGAGAAATGGTTGAAAAGAAAGCCTTGCTCCAAAGTATTGAACGCGACCGTGTTACTCTAGACTACCGCGGCGAAGTCATCCAACTCGCGCTTAAGCGCTAAACTTCTTCTTCAAATCTTCTCATAAAAGAGGTATTTCTTTGAATTTAATTATGGTAATATTTCATATATATTATGCTTTTAAAGAATTCTTCGAAAAATAACCCGAAATGGATTGCTATGGGATTGGGTTTCGCTTTGGGCGCATGGACCGCAGACAAAGAGTCGTTCTATTACGAAAAATGGACACCTTTAGCCTGTAGTTTTGGAATCGCGCTGCTTTTAATTCTGAGAAAATTAAACAGCAGAGAAATTTTTATTTTTATCTTCGCGTTTTTCCATGCCTTCGCCGCGGTTTCGATCGATCGCGGCCATTTGAGCCATGTTGCATGGCGAAGCCCTAAAAAGATAATTATTTTACTCGGAGAAGTGGCGTCGCTTCCGGAAAAATTTGGAGCGCAATGGAAATGGCAATTTAAAACGCGTCAATTCAGAATGGAAGAGGGGCCATGGAAAACGACACTCGGGCAAATCGAAGTTTCTGTTCCGGCAAACGAAATTCCGCCGCTGATTGGTGACAGGCTGATTCTCAAAGGACAGGTTCGATACCCTGAAGAAGGCAGTCCGGGAGCCGTCTGGTCCCGGCGCCGCTACTTTCTTAAAAATATTCAGGCAGAAATTCGTGTCAAGAAATTTGGGGACATGGTTTTCACCGGATGGAACAAGTGGTTATTGCCTCTGCGAAGTTTGCAGCTAATCCGTGAATTGGGAATGAATCGAATCGAAAAAATTTATCCGCAAGAGCAAAGCGCAGTTTTGGGCCCGCTTCTGCTGGGCTTGCGTATGCAAGACCAGAAACTGCGCGGAGCTTTTTCTCGGACAGGGACTTCGCATTTGCTTTCGGTGAGCGGTTTTCATGCCGCGGTTATCGCGGGAATTATTTTTGCGGCGCTGGTTCTTCTGCGTTTCTCTCCTAATCGCGCGGTTTTGGGAGCCAGCTTTGTCACACTCGCTTACATGGCTTTAACCGGTTGGGGCGTGGCGGTTCAGCGCGCGGGAATGATGGCGATTTTGGTTTGGATCGCCTGGGCCCTAGGCAGGCCGCAGCCTTTACTTTATTGGCTAAACACTGCTTTCGCGGCCATTCTCTGGACGGATCCCAAAAAAATTTGGGATATTTCATTTCAACTTTCGTTTCTTTCCATGTATGGAATTCTTTTGCTCGCACCGCGTTTGAAGCCATGGCTTAAACTTCCCGGCCTTGATATTAGCTGCGCAGCATTTCTCGCGACTTACCCGGTTGTGTTGTTTCATTTTCAAAGTTTTTCATGGATAGGAATTTTTGCCAATTTAGTCGCGGTTCCCGCATTCGCGCTTATTTTACCGCTGGGATTTTTTTCGCTTATCCCCGGCATTGGTTTTCCCGCGGCAGTTTGCGCAAAAACTTTGCTGGGCTCAATTTTATGGATTTTGCAATTAATCGCGGATCAGCCGTGGTCCAGTCTTGTGTTTCAGCAGCCAAACCCTCAACTTCTTGCGGCGTATTATCTTTTAGGAGGACTTATTTTGTGGCTTGGCCCACGCCTAAACGGCTCGCGACTTTTATCTGCTTCGTAAGCTGGCTTGGAATTCAAATATTTTTTTTTATTCCGCGGGGCTGGCCGCATCAAATATTGACTTATGTTTTGAAATCAAAACAGGGTGATTTCTATGTTTTTCAGTCGGGCCGGAATGCCGTTCTGGTGGGCGCCTTTTCGGACCGCTATCAGCGTTTTCCAAAAATGGAACTTGTTCCTTTTCTTAAGAAAAAAGGAATCAGGCGTTTAAACAAGCTCATTTTGACGGGGCATAACTTGAATCAAACCGGGGCGCTGGGAGAATTGCAAAAAAATTTTTCTGTCAAAGAAGTTTCTTATCCGTTGGATTCAGCGCTGCAAATGCGAAAAACTTTCAATCAAATCGAACGTGATACGCAATTGAAGCGTCTCGTGCCTGGCATCTTGGAGGAGGGCGTTTTTGGAAAAATAGAATGTGTTTCTGCCGACGAAAACGGGGTCCACCTTAAAACTGAAGGGCGCATGGGTTCCTGATTGACAGCGTATAGGCAAGAATGTAGAGTAATGCGTCCAAACCATTGAATTACATGATGATGCATAAAAAACCACTATTTTTCGCCTGCCTGTTTACTTTGATAGCATGGAGCGCACCGACGCTGCATGCCGAATGGGTTTGGTCGCCCGAACTCGGCAAGTTTGTCAGCCCCAAAGATGAAACACGCGATAATTCCAGCCAACAGCTTGATTACGCCCTTGAACTTTATAAGCAAAAGCAATATGACAAGGCCGCGAATGAACTTGAATCGCTAATTAAACAATATCCCGCTTCCCGAATCGCCCCCGAAGCTCAGTATCGGCTTGGCACGATGTATGAGGAAAAAGGCGATTATTTTAAGGCGCTGAAAGCCCATCAGAAAATGATTGAAGTTTATCCGCAAAACGACCGCTTTGAAGAGGTGATTGAACGCGAGTTTAAGCTGGGAAATTTATTTTTGTCGGGCAAAAAAGGCAAGTTGTATGGCATTGAGATCCGCCCCGCGATTCCCATCGCGGCGCAGGCGTTTGAGCATATCACCAAATATGCGCCTTACGGAGCCTTCGGCGACCAGGCCCAATTTAATCTTGCCATCGCTCAAAAGCGTTCCGGGCAATTTGAAACCGCGCTGGAGTCATTTCAAGCTGTTTTAGATAATTATCCGCAAAGTCCTTTGGTCGAGCAGGCCCGTTATGAACTTGCCGAAACCGCTTATTTTCGTTCCGTATCCCAGAATCGCGATGAACGCGCACTTGAAAAAGCATCTGAGCAAGTCCAGGGATTTATTGAGCGTTATCCGGGCGCTCCCGGAACCGAAAACGCGGCAAAAATCCGCGATGAAATTGACGAGAAAAACGCGCAGAAAAATTATCAAATCGGGCTTTTTTATGAAAAACAAAACTTTGTGCAGAGTTCGTTGATTTACTATCAGGATGTAGCTAGACGCTACCCGTATACACAATGGGGCGTAAAAGCCGCCGAGCGTTTGCGCGCGCTTAAACAGCCAGTTGAATTCTTAGCTTCGGAACGCGACAAGTTGGATGCGGATTATGATGACGCGAAAAAAAGGCTGGCCGCATGGGATGCTTCCGGCGACCCATCCGAAAAGGAAGCGCTTGAACGCAAGCTTGAGCGTTTGGAGAAACGCCGCAAGTCGCTTGAAAAAGAAAAAGGGGAAGGGGTATCACGCCTTGCCCAGGACTTGACGCGACGAGAAGCTGAGTTGAAGCAGAAGTTTAAGAACCTCGATAAAAAAATCAAACAGCATAAAGACAACCCATCTGAGGACTTTAAAAAAGCAATGGACCGCTGGCGCGCGTCACTGGAAGTTGAGCGCGACGCTCTCGAAGCCGAAAAGCAGCAGCTGTCGGGCTGGCGTGCGGAACTTGGATTGAAGCCTTTTTACGACGGATGGATTCCTTTTACCGGAGAGCCTAAAACACCGCTCGAAAAAATTCAGGCGGTTGATGCCAGAGAATTTTATAAAATTTCTGAAAAGACAAAAAAGACTTTGGATGAGAAGGAAGTGCTTTATAAACAGCATCAAGAGGTTGCCGCGATCGCGGGAGGTTTTTCTTCCGTTGCTTCTTCCGCCCGGCCGCCCCTGAGCCCTGAAAATAAAGCGTTGTTTGCAAGTGTCGAGCAGCAGCTGAATCAATATTCCGCGCGGTTTGGGTCCGACGAATGGCTGGTCGCATTGTCGCGTCGCTACGGTTTTTCAGACCCGAGCGCGGTTAATCCTTTTAAGGGCGGGGCGATGACATCGAAAAAACCGCAGGAACTTTTAGAGTTGAGAATGCATTTGCGTGAAAAGGTGGGAGCTGCCCAGAATGTGGTTGATACATTGTCGACCGCTTTCAATGAAGACCTTGAACTGATTGAGCAGGAGCGTGTGGCGGAAAAGCTGGAAAGTTCAGAACAGGTTGACCCGAAGGAATTGCGCAAAGAAATCAAGAAAGCTGAAAAGGGAATTCGTTCCCGTTACGAAGAAATTGAAGAACGTGATAAGCGAAAGCAAAAACTGCTTGATGATTTAAATCATTTGGTAGGAAATAAATCCAAAAAAACAACTTCAGAAAAAATAGCTGCGCCCATTTTGTTTCCGGTTAAAGTGGCGCGTGTTTTTTTATTCGGCCGCGATGATGCCGCGCAGGCCTTGACCAACAAAGCCGGGCGCTCTGCAAAACCGGACGCGCAGGAGATCAAGAAAGAAATTGAAACCGAAAGCTTAATGATTCAGGCGCAGTCGCGTGAAATCTTGAGCCTTGAAAAACAGTTGGAAACTTTACACGCCCAAGCTTCTCTTGCCGGGGGACTTCAGTTTCGTTCATCCATGGTCAAAGTTCCGTACGTGTTTATTGATGACGCCATAAACAATGCCGAAAAGCTTATTACACCGGAAGAGCGCCAGGAAATGCTGGTTGATAAACTGGCTCAAAAGACAAAGGAATTGGAAGCTTTAAGACGTGAACTTCAGGAAGTCGAAGCCGCGGTGGCGAAACTTCCGCAGGCCGACCAGCCGACCGCTATGGACGCGGATTTGGCATCGACACTAACAGCCAGTACTGGTGCGGACCGTGAATCGATGCGGCATGAAATTGAAAAGCTTGCAGCAGATTTACCTCTTTCCTCTGCGGCTACGCCGCAACCGGGTTCTGTATCGAATGCGGCATTGCCGGCCTCAGTGGATCCCAAAACCTTGAAAGAACTTCGTGAAATCGAACAGTCTTTGGCGGAGGTCATTAATGACCAAATTGAATTACAAAATGCCGAGAAGAAAATTCTTGAGAGACGTATGGCGGAAGCTGACAGCCAGCTTCAAAAAGTGACTTCGAAGGCGATGCGCGGTGATTTAGTAAAAGAGCGTGAACGTATGGACGCGCGCATTACGGAAGTTACGCAGCAGCTGGATTTCTTGGAGAAAGAAAAGATTCGATTCACTTCGCAGAAAGCTTGATGGATGGTTATATGAAAAAAATAATTCGCGCGTTTCGCTCCGCATGTGCCTGCCTCATGGTTTTATTCGTTGCATCATGCGGGTACACAAGCAAAACAAAACTGCCGCATGATATCAAATCAATTTATGTCGAAACCGCGTTAAATAAAATCGCGATCGAGCAAATGTATTCATATCAGCCCGGAATCGAAATGGATGTCACCAACGCGGTGATTCGGCGATTTCAAACGGATGGTAATTTGAAAATCGCTGCCGCGGATAAAGCCGACGCGGTTTTATCCATGGATTTAATATCTTACGAACAGGAAGGCGTTCGTTTTAATCCGCTTGAAAGCGTTGCCGAGTACAGGCTGTATATCGTTTTGGCTTTAGTGCTGAGACACCGTGAAACAGGCGAAATTATTTGGAAAGAAGACAGTTTTTCCGGCAACAAA
>JAYSWD010000137.1:0-11697 GCA_043718225.1 Candidatus Omnitrophota bacterium | reverse complement strand
CATTCCGCCGCGATAAGCTTCGACCCAGCCATACCAATTCCCGTCGTGGAAATACTCCAAATCCTTGGGAGCATCCTTTAAACGCTGAAAAAGGTACTGCTGTTGATTGACGGTAGTTTTCGCGCTTTGAGCGTAGGCTTTAAATGCCGCGGTATTCTCAATCGGAGTTTCTCCCAGATAGACTTTGTTGCCTTTGGCATCCACGCCTTTGAGGTAGTTCGCGGCAAGCGCGGGACTGTTGCTGAGGTAAACAAGCGCTGCAATGGCAAAAATGAATGCGAAGCAAGATTTTTTAAACATAGGACCTTATCCTTAATTTTGAATGGTCGAGATTATAAAAGAACGGCGATAGGACGCCAAGTTTTGTTTCTAGCCTTCCCAACCCCCGGCGTTAGGAAAGCTTCCTAACGCCGGGGGTTGGGAAAGGTGCTCAGCACTGTACCCTCCACACTAAACGCTATATAATGCGCCCTCAACCAAAGGATTCATTCATGTCATCTTCTTCGACACAGGTACGCCGTTTGCCGCTGCATGCCCGCCATATAGAAAAGAAGGCCCGCATGGGACAATTCGGAAATTGGGAAGTCCCATTGTATTACACAAGTATTTTGCAGGAGCATCAGCTTGTCCGCACCAAAGCGGGGGTCTTTGATATTTCACATATGGGCGAATTTTTTGTTTCGGGCCCTTCCGCCTGCGATTATTTAAATAAAATTTTGCCGCGCTCAATAGATCAAATGCATATTGGGCAAGCGTGGTACATGCCGCTTGTGAACGAACAAGGCGGCATGGTCGATGACATCATTGTCTACGCCAAAGCGAAAAATGATTATCTCGTGATCGTCAACGCGGGTAATGTCGACAAAGACCGCAAATGGTTTGAAGAGCGTTTAATTCCGGGCGTCAATTTTAAAGACCGCTCCGACGAATTCGGATTGCTGGCGATGCAGGGGCCGGCGAGTGAAATTATTTTATCCGAAGCTTTCGGGCAGTTTTATAAAGGCCTCAAAAATTATTCTTTCGCGGCTTTTGGTGAAAGCATGATCGCGCGCACGGGTTATACCGGCGAAGACGGATTTGAAATTATGGCACCGAATGCGAAGCTTGATGAAATTTGGCAGACTTTGATGCGTGTGGGCGAAAAGCATGGGCTTGCGCCTGTCGGATTCGGCGCGCGCGACACTTTGCGTCTTGAAGCCGCGATGCCGCTTTACGGCCATGAACTGAGCGATGAGATTTCTCCGGTCGAAGCCGGAATATCAATGTTTATTGATTGGCAGAAAACAGGTGATACTGCCCGCGCGATTTTAAATCAGGCCAAATTAAATCAAAAAAGTGCTTTTGGAACTTTCCGTAAACGAGTCGGTTTTGAACTGGTTGGACGGGGAATTGCCCGTGAAGGCGCCGAAGTATGGGCGCAGGGTAAAAAATGCGGATGGGTGACCAGCGGATGTCCGTCTCCGACCCTGGGAAAGACTATCGGAATGGCTTATGTCGAGGCCGGCCGGGCCGTGCTTGGAAATGAAGTTGATATTCTTATTCGGGGAACGCCGGTTGCCGCCAGAATCGTAAAACTTCCGTTTTACAAACGCACCTAATCCTTTATAATCCCACGAAGTTTTAAGCGATAAGAGATAAGTTGTAAGATTTAATCTTATCGCTTTTGCTTAATACTTATTACTTAATTTTACTACTGGAGCGAAGCGACATATGAATTTCCCGGATAACCTGAAATACACCAAAACACATGAGTGGATCGCTGTAAGCGGCAATACCGCCAAAGTGGGCATTACGGAATACGCGCAAAAAGAAATTTCGGATGTGGTTTTCGTGGAACTTCCGAAGATCGGTTTTCAGGCTCAAAAGGAAAAAGGCGCCGCGGTGGTTGAATCCGTGAAAGCTGCTTTTGATATTTACGCGCCGGCATCCGGCAAAGTGACCAGTATCAATAAAGTTCTTGAATCCAATCCCGGCTTAGTCAATCAAGATTCTTACGGCATCGGCTGGTTTTTTGAATTGGAGCTTTCCAATCCTGCTGAACTTGCGTCGTTAATGTCTGCCAAGGACTACGCCACACACATTCAGGCTTCTGCACATTGATTATGGTCATTTGCTTTTTTTCTCGAGTCTCCAGTCTCCGGTCTCCGGTCTAATTTTATGCATTATCATCCCATCACCGCCGAAGACGAAGCCAAGATTCTCCAGGCTGCCGGTGTTTCCAGTTTTGATGATTTGATTCGAGGTATTCCCGCGTCTTTACGCAACCCAAAATTAAATTTGCCCGCGGGATTAAGCGAAATGGAAGTCCAGAATCTGATCCGTGAAATGGGCACGAAAAATCTTTCCACGAAAACAGTTTCTTCTTTTTTGGGTGCCGGGAGCTACGAACATTTTGTACCCTCAGTTGTTTTTGAAATTCTCGCGCGCAGCGAATTTTTAACCGCGTATACGCCTTATCAACCCGAGGCTTCGCAGGGAACATTGCAGGCGGTTTTTGAATATCAAAGTTTAATCTCCGAATTAACCGGCCTTGATGTTTCTAATGCTTCGCATTATGACGGCGCAACTTCACTTGCGGAAGCTTGTTTGCTGGCAGCTCGTCACACCGGGCGCAGCGGCGTGCTTGTCGCGTCGACTGTCCACCCGCATTACCGCGAAGTTTTGCAAACTTACTTATCTGCCGCATCTTTCGGACTAAAATTATTTCCGCATTCGGCGAACTTGACTTTCAACCGCGCTGAACTTGAAAAAGCGGTCAATGACGGCATCGCGGCTGTCGTGATTCAAACGCCGAACTATTTCGGCACCGTGGAAGATTTGACCGGCCTCGCTGACTTTCTGCATGAACGCGGGGTGCTTTTAATTATTTCGGGAAATCCTATTTCGATGGGGGCTTTGAAGCCGCCCGGTGAATGGGGCGCGGACATTGCCGTAGGCGAAGGCCAGCCGCTCGGAATTCCGATGAGTTTTGGCGGGCCGTATTTGGGTTATTTTGCCGTCACGCGCGATTTGATGCGTAAAATTCCGGGACGCATTGCCGGGCTTACCGAAGACGCGAACGGAAACCGCGCTTTTGTTTTAACTTTGCAGGCGCGTGAACAGCATATTCGTCGTGAAAAAGCACTTTCCAATATTTGCACCAATCAGGCGCTTTGCGCTTTGGCCGCGACCGTTTATATGACTCTCATGGGCAAGGCCGGTATTCGCGAAGTCAGCGAAATCAATATTGACCGCGCTGCTTATTTACGCGAAAGAATTTCAAAACTAAAAGGTTTCCGTGTTGATTTGTCTCAGCCGATTTTTAATGAATTTGTCGTTTTCGCTGATAAACCTTTCGCGCAGATTGAATCCGCTTTGATTAAGAAAAATATTTTCGTCGGCGTCGCGCTCGAAAAAGATTATCCCGAAATGAAAAATGCTTTTTTGGTTTGCGCCACCGAAACGAAATCCAAAGCTGATCTGGATGCTTACGTTGAGGCTTTGGGACAATGTTAATTTTTCGAATGATCGGGAAAGAGATTGCTTCGGTCGCAGGCTCCCT
Source organism: Candidatus Omnitrophota bacterium (assembly GCA_043718225.1). Lineage (GTDB taxonomy): Bacteria > Omnitrophota > Omnitrophia > Omnitrophales > Aquincolibacteriaceae > Multiplicimicrobium. The sequence goes on along the minus strand of JAYSWD010000137.1, from coordinate 8,156 downwards.
CGCAATGACGTCATTGCGAGCGAAGCGAAGCAATCTAATCGGAAAGGATTGCTTTGTCGCTTTGCTCCTCGCAATGACGAATGATGGGTTGCAACGATGTTAATTTCTAATGACGCCCGTTTAAGTTTTGAAAAAAGCCGTAAAGGCCGCCGCGGCGCGCTTTTGCCGCTAGACCGTCTATCCAAAAATACTTTGCCGCAGAATTTACGCCGGCAGGCAGCGCCCGCGTTTCCTGAAATCTCCGAACCTGAGGCTATGCGCCATTTTGTGAATCTTTCGCGAAAAAACTTTTCAATCGATACGCATTTCTATCCGCTTGGCAGCTGCACGATGAAATACAATCCCAAAGTCAATGAATGGGCGGCCCGCCACCGTAAATTTGCTTCTCTCCATCCGCTGCAGCCGGTTTCCACGGTGCAAGGCATGATGCAAGTCATGGTTGAACTTGAAGAGGGGTTGAAGACAATTGCCGGAATGGATCGCTTTACGCTTCAGCCTGCCGCAGGCGCTCATGGAGAATTGACAGGTTTGATGCTTGTCCACGCCTATCACGCGGCGCGCGGTGACCACCACCGCCGTAAAGTGCTTGTGCCCGATTCAAGCCATGGAACGAATCCCGCTACCGCCGCCTTGGTCGGTTATGAAGTCGTGCAAATGAAATCCAACGCGCGCGGCCGTTTGGATGTCGTCGAACTCGAAAAATACTTAGATGATAATGTCGCTTGTTTGATGCTTACGAACCCGAATACGCTCGGGCTTTTTGAAGAAGATATTTTGGAAGTTACGAAACGCGTGCATGCCAAGGGCGGATTGCTTTATTACGACGGAGCGAATTTGAACGCTTTGCTTGGAATCGCGCGTCCCGGCGACATGGGCTTCGACATCGTGCATATTAATTTGCATAAAACTTTTTCCACTCCGCATGGCGGCGGTGGCCCCGGCTCAGGCCCCGTGGGCGTCAAGAAACATCTGATTCCTTTCCTGCCGTATCCGCTGGTTGAAAAGAAGAACGATGACTATATTTTTACTGAACGTTCACCACAATCCATCGGCCGCGTTAAAGCTTTTCACGGCAACGCGGGAACATTATTGCGTGCCTATGTTTATATGCGCTCGCTCGGTTTGGAAGGCATCATCAAAACCGGCCGTGACGCGGTATTAAACGCGAACTATGTACGCGTGAAACTGCGCGAGTCATTCAAGCCCGCCGTGGATGAACCCTGCATGCATGAATTCGTTTTAACCTTGAAACCGGAACAGGCGGCACAGAATTTACACGCTTCTGATATCGGTAAACGCCTTTTGGATTATGGGTTTCACGCGCCGACGGTGCATTTTCCGCTGGTGGTGCCTGACGCGATCATGATTGAGCCGACGGAATCAGAAAGTTTGGAGACATTGGATTCGTTTATTGTCGCCATGAAAGCCATTGCCGAAGAAATTAAAACCAATCCCGAAAAAGTCCGCAACGCGCCTTATGATTTACCGATTCGCCGTCCCAATGAAGTTCTCGCGGCCCGCAAGCCCATTTTGACTTATAAGGATTATCTTCGCGAGTCGGCTCCCGCCGAACCTGCCGTTGCGTTGAAGTGAGTTCTTTGTCTTTAAAAAAATGGCGCCTTTTCCCGGTATTGTCGGCGCCGATGCCGTTCCAAATGACGCTCGACCGCTTGTTGTTTGAAAACCATAAAGCAGAAATTCAACCGCCGCTCTTACGTGTTTATTATTCTTCCGCGCCCTGGGTCAGCGTGGGTTATGCCGCGGACAAGCAGCCCGGATACGCGCTTGCGGCATCCCAGCATTCGATTCAAAATATCCCGGTTTGCCGCAGAATTACCGGCGGTGGAACGGTAGTGCATGGGCAGGACCTGATTTTTTCTTTATTCGCGCGCAAGCAGGATGACCCGGAAAAATTCGAATCGGTGGAAACAAGTTACCGCCATATCCATGAAGCCGTGAAAAGAGCGTTTCTAAAATTGGGAACGCAGGCGGATTTCTATGCAGGCGAAAAGTTTGAAAACGGAAGAGATTGTTTCTTGAGCCCGGTTGCGACGGATTTGCACGCGGCCGGGCGCAAGGTCGCGGGCGGAGCGCAGAAACGAGCCGAAGATGTTTTTTTACATGAAGAATCGATTCAGCCGCCCGCGGGCTTATTGCTTGAAGACCTGGAAAGGGAATTGCTGATGTCATTCGCGGAATATTTTGGTGTTAAAATTGAACGGGCTGAAATCAGGCCTGATATTTTGTTTGCCGCTGAAAAATCAGCCGCGGATTGCGTATTAACTTTACCGGACGGAAAATGTCAGAAATTGATTTACTAAAAGGCCTTAATCCCGCGCAGCGCGAAGCCGTGACCTGGCCCGCGGACAAACCGCTTTTAATTATCGCCGGAGCGGGCAGCGGCAAAACACGAATCTTGACTCACCGTATTGCTTGGCTGATCGGAAAGGGTATTCCGGCTTTTAGTATTTTAGGGGTGACTTTCACGAACAAGGCCGCAAAAGAAATGCAGCATCGTATCGAAAGGCTTGTTTCCCAGCGCGTTTGGATCAGTACTTTCCATTCCACATGCCTTCGGATTTTGCGTCAGGACGGCGCCGCGATCGGAATTGATCCGCTTTTCAGCATTCTTGACGAGCAGGACCAGCTTTCTAATATTAAAGAATGCTTGTACGACCTGCAAATGAATGAAAAACAGACTCATCCCAAGGCTGTCCGCGAGCGAATTCAGCGGGCGAAAGACTATATCATCGGCCCTGCGCAATATCGCGCCGACGCGCAGGAATATTTCGAGGAGCAGGTCGCTAAAGTGTATACGCTTTACGAGCAGCGCTTGGCCAAACAAAAGGCGCTGGATTTTGGCGATCTCATTATGAAAACCGTGCTTTTATTTCAGCAGGCGCCGCAAGTTTTGGAATCATGGCGCGCGCGTTTTCGAACGATTTTAATCGATGAGTATCAGGACACCAATCAAGCGCAATATAAACTCATTCATCTTCTCGCTTCCGCTACGAATCAAATCACTGCGGTGGGCGACCCGGACCAGTCGATTTACTCCTGGCGAGGGGCTGACATCAAAAACATTTTGCGTTTTGAACATGATTATCCGGGGGCTGGACATATTCGCCTTGAACAGAATTACCGTTCCAGCCCGATTATCCTGGAATCAGCCAATGAATTAATCCGTCACAATGTTAACCGCAAGCCTAAAGACCTTTGGACAGAACGCCAGGACCGCGACTTGATTGATGTTTACCAAGCATCGGATGAAATGGATGAGGCGCAGTTTATCGCGGGGCGCGTCAAAGGCTATCAGCGCGAGGGTACCGAGCTGGCGCACCAGGTTATTTTTTACAGGACGCATGCGCAATCCCGCGCGATTGAAGACGTGCTCATGAAAATGAATATTCCGTACAAGATTGTGGGCGGAGTGCGCTTTTATGACCGCAAAGAAATCAAAGATGTGGTCGCGTATTTGAAAGTTATCGCTAACGCGGCGGATGAAACGAGCATGAAACGCGTGATTAATGTGCCGGCGCGCGGCATCAGCAAAAAAACCGTTGATTCCATTGATGATCTCGCAAAATTATCCAATATGAGCTGGGATGCCGCTTTGCGGAAAGTGAATTCTCTGCCTGATGTGACGCCGAAAGCAAAAAAGGCCGTTACGGTGCTTGTGGCCTGGTTAGACTCGATGCGGGCGAAGCATGAATTAATACCCTTGCGTGAACTGGTCGAAAAAGTTCTGCAGGATACGGGATATCTTTCCGCTTTGGAAGCCGAGAAAACTTCTGAATCGCTTGCACGAATTGAAAATATCGAAGAATTTTTCAGCGTAATTGACCACTTTGAAGAAAATTATTTTCAGCAAGCGGAAAAGAACGTCGCGGAAAGCACCGAAATGAAAATGAATTTACTGCCGCCGAGCTCTAAATTGCATGCTTTCCTCGAGCAAATTCTGCTCGTTACCGACCTTGATAAATGGGAATCGGGAACGAACGCTCTGACGATGATGACTCTCCATACGGCGAAGGGCCTTGAGTTTCCTGTCGTGTATATGGTCGGACTTGAAGAGGGAATTTTTCCGCATACTAATTCGATGAGTTCGGATAGCCAGGAACTCGAAGAAGAACGGCGGCTTTGCTATGTCGGCATGACGCGCGCGCAAAATAAATTGCATATGTCTTTTGCGAATTGCCGGCGCCTGTTCGGGTCGGTGCAGCATAATCTGCCATCCCGTTTTTTAACCGAAATTCCCACTGAAAATATGCGTTCCGCCGTCGGCAGTCGCCAATCCTCAGGACCCAAGTCTTTCCGCGATGAACTTGTAGTTGAAGATACTTTTGACGACCTCGATATTCCTGATTTTGATACGAATCCCTAATCTCCCCAAAATCCTATTCAGAACTATCAAAAAATAGCAAAAACTATCATTAAGGCCTGTTAAATTGCTTTAATACCCCTCGAAGGTTAAATTTATTTCAGGAGACTATTTTAACTGTATGAGTGTTTTCAAATGCAGCCTTCAACGGTGGATTGCACTAATAGTGTGCGTGTGCTTCACGGCATCGCTCTTTCCGGAAGCTTATGCCGCGATTCCCTCCATTGAACTCACCGCGAAATCTGAGACTCCGCAAATATTGAATATTGATATTCCTACCGAGCTGGCATCCGTGGACGAATGGTATGAAGCGCCCGCGAAACCACGGCCCAAACTGATCGTGCATATTCAGGATGCCCACTCGAATTATGAAGCTCAAACCCGCATTCGTGACGTAATCCAATTTCTCAATAAAAATTACGGATTCAAAACGATTCTCGTCGAAGGCGCGGCGGAACAGCTTGATCCAAAATATTTAAAACTTTTTCCCGATCGTGAAACGAATATTAAACTAATGGATGAGCTTGCCAAAATTGGTGAAGTTACGGGCACCGAAATGTTTCTGATGGAGAATGAAAAATCAGTTGAAACTATCGGAATTGAAAAGCCCGAGCTTTATCGCCGTAACTTTGACGCTTTGCAAAAAGTTTACCTCGAGGATGAGCTTGTGCGTGGCTTTTTTGAAGCCTATGAAATAAAGCTGAGCCAAATCGCGTCGCGCACGTTTAGTCCGCGCATGATTCAAGCTTTAGCGGAGTGGCAAAAGTTCGAATCGGGGCATCGCGAGTTTTTACCCTTTGCCACGAATCTTGGGAAACTTTCAAAGGCCACGTTGAATCTTGATTTAAACATGCTTTATTCCCAGATCGAATGGCCGCAACTCACGCGATTGCTTGTTCTTCAAAAGATTGAAGAACAATTATCGCGAGCCGATAGCACAAAGCCAATAGCCAAGAGCGAGGATCAAAAAGGCTATGAGCTATCTGCTATGAGCTCTGGGCTAACTCTACGGGAAAAAGCGCTTGTTGAAAAGCAAGCCATCATTAATTTGTTAAAGGCTAAGAAGGTTTCAGATGGATTGATCATCGGTCTGGAAAAATTTGACGAAACCAACATTAATTTAAATCGTATCGGAGCTTCCGAAGCGAGACAAGTCAATGCACCGCGCGCTTTGATTGAATCGCTTGTTGAAGAAGGGGGTAAAGCCGGTTTGGATATCCGAGAATATCCCGCTTTCGCGAAATACGCCGGTTATTTAATCATTCGCAGCGAAATTGTTCCGGGTGCGATTTTTGAAGAAATCCAAACACTGTTCAATCAAATTTTAGATGCGCTTGCCAGGGAAATCCCAAGTGTCGCGCTTAACACGGAGCAAAACCAGAAGCAGCGTGATCGCTTACTGCAGCTTTATCGCGATGAAGTTTTGGCTGTCAAACTGTTAAAGCTGGAGTTAAACCGTGATGAGTGGCTCAAAGTCGTCAGCCGCCGCGACCGTTTTTTGCCAGAAGATTTCGCGCGGCGCCTGCGCGAGGCTGACGGTTTAGCTGGGCGCTATGTCGAAAAGGAAATCGAAGAAAAAAATCGGCTGACTTTGACGTTTTTGCATGCGGTTGAGTTTTATGATGCCGCGACAACGCGTGAAGATTATTTCTTCCAAAAAATGCAGGAAGCTCTCAGCAAAACGGATAAAGCCATTCTCATTACGGGTGGTTTTCATACTGACGGAATGAAATCGCTCATGCGTCAATATGACATCAACTACGGAACTCTCACGCCGCGCATCACACAAAATTTTTCGAATGATATTTACCGAAAAGTCATGACGCGCGGCATGGAACGTGATCCTGAGCAGGCTGCAATGCCCGCCGCAGTCCGCTCTGAAACGCGAATCACACGTGAGAAAATGGAAGGTTCATTTCGTTCCGCAGAGCGTGATCGATTCGCCGGAGAAATTGCTAAAGGAATTAATCCACTTTCTTCTACCGCCTCTGTGGTTGAGCGTAGTGCGCCACGACGCGCTGAAGTTCGAGTGGTTTCATTTTCAGAATCCCAAACAAGGGAAATTTTAGGAACTGACTCCGAATATCTCGTTGGTTTTTTAGAGGACATTTCAGGCATGCTAAATCTTTCCACAGAGGAAATGCTTGAACTTTCAAGGCGCAATGGAATTGACTCACACCGCTGGGCAATGATCATTGCTTTTTATGAGATGGGGCGTGATTTAAAGAACAATTTACTTCCAGGGGGTTATCAGAGTTCAAGCGAGAAAAGTTACAAAAAATTGACTAAAGAGAGAATGGAAAAAGAGTTTGCCGCTATTTTTATGGAGGATACATCGAAAAGAAATGCAATATTGAAACAGGCATTCGAAATAGTCAAGACTAGCACTATCTATAAAACAGCTTCCGAAATTACCGGCCGGCAGCATGTCGTGGTTGTGCCAACTTTGGCTGTCGCAAAAATGGTCGGATTGATTGAAACGAGAGAAGGAATTCCGGAAGGAGAAGGTGCAACCTATCTTAATATAATTTTAATTAACCCTAATTTCATGATTAATTTCGGAAGCTCGGATTACAAATTTGTTTCGCTTGAAACACATGAAGGCGCGCACCGCGATTTCGACGCCGACGCAAAATATCTATCTCATGTTGAGGAAATGTATGTCAGCGAATTTTTTGCGCAGATGGCGGATTATTCATATCGAGCAAAAGGAACATTAACAAGTGAAGCTGAACTCAGAGGCGAAATTTTAGACTTGCTTGCTAATCAATATGGTTACTACGGCTCACTGGATAACGATCAGAAAATAAATTTGGCAGTGTTGATTGCCGGAACGGTGAAATTATTTATTAAGTCTAGTCAGGATAAAATTGCACCTGAGGACATTATGGAGCAAATTAGGCAGCTGCTGGTTTCGGTCTCAAGCATTCAAGAAGCCGCCACGCAAGTCCTGGAAATGTTGGGTAAAGAAGGCAAAGAATTAATGGTGATGTTGAATAATGCGTCTCAGCCAATTGGAGAAAAAATCGCCGAAATTAATGCGCGTGTTAAGGTTTGGCGGGAAAGAATAGATAGGTGGGGCCGAGAAAGAAAAAAATCTGAAGAGATCGAATTGCCAACGCCAAAATGGGAGTCATTTCCCGCGGATGAGTTAAGTTTATTGAGGGAGAAAGTTTTGAAACTGCTATCGCAGCAGCTACGGCAGAATTCTTCAACGCTGGCAAATTATATTAATTCGATGAGCCTTGAACAACTCAGGTCGTTAAGCGCTCAGTTAGATGAAATGGGAACCCCTACTCGCACTGGTGCTCTTAAAGATTTCAGTCCTACAATGTTTGATTTCAGCTCGATCTCGGCAAGTTTTTCTGCTGCTTTGACATTTGTACCTTCCTCAATAGTAATGACGGCGAAGCCATCGCGCATTGTTCGATTTGTACTTTGGCTTAACCAGTTTTCATTCATTAAAAAACTGCATATAGACCGCCTAGTGTTGAAAATTTTGGTATCAGTTAGTCCGGATTTAAGATTTTTAGCAGCAAAGTCCGATAAAAAATCCGTTCGTTCCGAAATGCGGGCTACTCCCCTTTATGTTCCCTCACGAACACATCAACCGACATTTACTCGCGAAACGGTTCAAAGGCTTATTGACCCCAGCGAGGTGGATGCCTTTCTAAATTGGTATCACGGCGCCCCCACTGTTTGGGAGCTAAGCTTTCCGAAGGAATGGGGCTCCGAACGAATACGTATGCAATGGGCGTATAACTCGTATGCATAC
>JAYSWD010000136.1:0-11705 GCA_043718225.1 Candidatus Omnitrophota bacterium | reverse complement strand
CGTCATGGCAAGCTTCGCTTCGCTCGGTGATGTTATTTTAGCGGAGCCTCGCGCTTTGATCGGTTTCGCGGGTCCGCGCGTGATCGAACAAACGATTCGTCAAAAGTTGCCGGATGATTTTCAAACATCCGAATTTGTTTTAAAAAAGGGAATGGTCGATTCCGTGATTTCACGGGGTCAGCTTAAGTCTTCGCTTGCGCTCCTTCTCGAGCTTTTAGCTGGCCGGAAGTAGTGGAGTAGTGAATTTTATTGTAAGGCTGTGACTTTTTAAAGCAGCCGACCTAAGGAGTATTTATGGCCCGTGTGAGTCTTCGCAATATCTGTAAAACTTATTCAAACGGCAATCAAGTCGTTAAAAATGTTAATTTGGAAATTGCCGACAAAGAATTTATGGTTTTGGTGGGACCCTCCGGCTGCGGAAAATCAACCACATTAAGAATGGTCGCCGGGCTCGAAGAAATCACGGAAGGGCAGATATTTATCGACGATGTCCTCGTTAACGATATTCCCGCGAAAAACCGCGACATTGCGATGGTATTTCAAAATTACGCGCTTTATCCTCACATGACCATTTATGAGAATCTTGCGTTTGCGCTTCAGCTGAGAAAATACCCCAAAAAAGAAATTGAACGGCGCGTCACGGAAGCGGCGGAAATTTTAAGTATTTCCAATTATCTGAACCGTAAGCCCAAGGAGCTTTCCGGCGGCGAGCGCCAGCGTGTCGCTGTCGGGCGGGCCATTGTCCGCAAGCCCAAGGTTTTTCTTTTTGACGAACCGCTTTCAAACTTGGACGCCAAACTTCGCGTTCAGATGCGCATGGAGCTTCAAAAGCTGCATAACCGCCTGCAGTGCACGATGATTTATGTAACACATGATCAGGTCGAAGCCCTGACGCTGGGAGACCGGATCACAGTTATGAATAAGGGGGTCATTCAGCAAGTGGATGAGCCTGTTATTTTGTACGAAAACCCGGACAATTATTTTGTCGCCGGTTTTATCGGCTCTCCGCCGATGAATTTTTTCAACGGGGAAGTAACGCGCGAAGGTCAGGACTATTATTTTATGAGCCGGGGTGTGAGGCTACGCGTGCTTCCGAGCGACAACGACAAGCTTCAGCGTTTTGGCCGCAAAAAAATTACGATGGGAATCCGGTCCGAAGATATTTACGATAAAATTTTCGCCCAGGACGCGCGACCCGAATTTACTCTTACGGCGACGGTTGATGTGGTTGAGCCGATGGGTTCGGAAATCTATCTTTATCTTAACGCGGGCGACAGTAATTTTGTCGTGCGGGTTTCAAATCAAGACACAGCGGGCACAAACCAAGATGTGCAGGTTGTCTTTGATATGAGTAAAGCGCTGTTTTTTGATCCCGAAACGGGTATGGCACTCAAATAAATACGCCACCTATGTTTGACGCATCACGACGTCATGGTTTGCTCGCGCTGTCACTGCTTATTTATTTCGCGGCCGTATTTTTCTCGATTAAGCAGCTGACGGTTCTTCCCACTTCTGTCGAACCTGGGCAGGTGCTGTCGCAAGTCGCGCTGGCTCTAGCGACTCTTTTTCTTTCCCTGGTACTAAGCTGGTCGGCCTTTCGCTGGGGCGCGCTGAATATTTTTTTAATAGCCGCTTTTGTTTTAATTATTTTTATTTGTTTTACCGCCGCGACACCCGTTTTTCTCTGGTCTGCGGCATTTTTGATCGCGTTTACACTGGTTATTGTTTATTTAGCGCGGGACTACGAACAAGAAGGCGCCCTGCTTGATACGGATCTGGAAAAGATTCAGGACCAGCTCAATGATCTCCAGGTTTCTTATAAGCTTCGCGGTGAAGGTATCAGCGTTTTTTTCGAAAAATACTCTACTTATTACAATCTTCGAAAACTCGCGGAAGATCTGGCCCGAATGCTTTCGATTGACGAAGTCACGACCACACTTGTGGAACAGACATTTCGATTTATTTCTCGCGGAAATTATTGCGCCATCACTTTAGCTCAAACGGAAGGCGGGCGGCTGCCGATTGTCGCGCGTAAAAATTCCGGGACGCAGGAGGGTGCCGCTTCGCTGGAAGGTAATAACTATGATTTATGGGTGATAAAAAACCGCAAGCGTTTGATCGTGACTGACTCGCATTCTGATTTCAGGTTCGCTTCCCAGACTCAAACGAATGCTGAGGGGCTGCGAAGTTTAATTGTTACCCCGCTGATCAGTGAAGGCCGCGTCATGGGGACGCTGGGGCTTTATTCCCAGCATTCAAATATTTTCACCCATGACGATTTGAGATTATTGGACGCTATCGCCACATTGTCATCGTCGGCTATTTCCAACTCCATTCTTTACGAACGCACCAATGAATTGGCCATTCGCGATTCTTTAACCGGCCTGTATGTAAGGCGTTATTTTTATTCACGCCTTAACGAAGAGCATCGCCGCGCGCTTTTGACGCATAAGCCGCTGTCGATCCTGATGTTTGATTTGGATCATTTCAAATCCATCAATGATCAATATGGGCATCAGGCCGGAGATCTCATTTTGACGCAATTTACCGAGGTGCTTCAAAAGCAGACTGAGGGGGCTGTTTTGGCTCGCTATGGCGGAGAGGAATTTGCGATCATTCTGCCGGAAACAAATAAGGCGGATGCGGTCAAACAGGGGGAAGCCATCCGTAAGGCGGTTGAGGGCGCGGTTTTTAATTTGCGCCGCCAGGAAGTACGTCTGACAGTATCTATCGGAGTGGCGAGCCTGCCCGATGACACGCTTGAAATTGAAACGCTTGTACATAAAGCGGATTCGGCGCTCTATGACGCCAAAAAATCGGGGAGGAACCGCGTATGCTGCGCTCCCTCCTAGTTTTTATTGTTTTTTGCGTGCTCTCGTTTATGTTTACGCGGCAAAGCCTCGAATTTCCCGTTTTTCACTTTCTTTTGTCGCCGTTTTGGTCGCTACCTTTCTTTTATTGGTGGTCTGAAAAACAAACCCGCTTTTTAATTATAGGTTTAATCGTTTTCTCTTCTTGGCAAATTTATTTCGGTATTCATGCCGGATGGAGCCACTTGGCCGTGCTTTGGGTGCTATGCGCCGCGATTGTAGCCGCGTTAGTAACCGTGAAAAAAATATTTGAGATTAGGATTCATCAACGTACCGCTAAAGTGTCTGAAAAAAACCGTGAGCTTGATGCGTCACGGAAAAAGTATGAATCCAGACAGCAGAGCCTTGAACATCTAGAAAGGCAGGTCGCGAGTCTTTTGAATTTATTTGAAATAGCCCGAGAACTGAGCGAAGCGATTGATTTTTCCGGCCTTGCCGAAAATCTCGCGAAATCTCTAAAAAATGAAATCGAATTTGGGAAAGTCATTATTTGGATACCCTTGACCGAAAAAGGGGTTTTTCGTGTGCTCGAAATAAATCGTGACGGAACAGTCGCTCTTGTTGATTCCCAGGCCCAAAACCAGGAAATTCTGAGCCGGCTTGAGGGCAATCGTCAAATGATTCGAGATGAGAATACGTGGTATTTTCCGGCTTTTGACAAGAATGATTTATATGCGGTTTTTGGAATTCAAGGCGCCGAAGAAAAGGATTTGGCGAAAATCGAAGTTCTCAGTTCTTTTCTCGCGCTTTTGGTTAAAAAAATCAGCCTTTATGAAACGATCCGCGATTTGTCGATCGTGGATGATTTAACCCAGGTTTTTGTCAGGAGACATTTTATGGAACGTCTTCACGAAGAAATTAAGCGTAGTCAGCGTTTTAAAACACCGTTGTCGCTTCTGATGTTGGACATTGACCATTTCAAAAGATATAATGACGAATTCGGCCATTTGGTGGGCGACGCGACTCTTAAAAAAGTTTCCGAAATTTTAAAAATGAATGTGCGGCGGGTGGATCTGGTGGGCCGATACGGCGGAGAAGAATTTATTGTGGTTATGCCCGAGACAAAACCTCAGGCCGCGCTGGAAGTCGCCGAGCGTATCCGATCCTATGTTGCGCGCCATACGTTTAAGCTTTATCATGTGGAAGCCAAAGTAACGGTCAGCCAGGGAATAGCGACTTATGATCCGCAGAACTCAGCTTTCGCGGATTCTGCGGATACGGCACCGATTGTGGATAGATTGATCCAGGCTGCCGATAAATGTTTGTATCAAGCCAAAGACGACGGACGCAACCGTGTGATGGTTTTTAAAGAACGGGTGTAAATTGAAAAAAGTATTGTCGCTATGGGTTCTTACATTTGTTATTTTGGCGCACCTCTCATTTCCAGGCTGGGCGCAGGACTCTGAACCAGCCGCCTCGCAGGCACAATCATCTACCGCTTCCCAGCCGGAACAGCCTTCCGCCGGCCATGTCAACCGGGTTCCCGTTGAAGATATTTTCGATACAAAAAAGTACGAAGTCGAATCGGTGGCGGATAGTTTGGAGTATGACAAAGTTAGAAGTATTCTGATCGCGAAGGGAAATGTTGTTTTGACGCATGAAGATGTCAAGATTACCGCCGACTATGCCGAGCTAGATACCCGGACCAACAAAGCAACGGCGCGCGGGCATGTGATTATTTTTAAAAAGGGCGAACCGACTATTAAGGGCTCGGAAATTTTCTATGATTTTAAAAGCAAGCATGGAACTTTTCCTGACGGCCGTTTTGTAAGGCTGCCGTGGCGCGGAACGGGGGCGGAAGTTGAACAAAAAAATGACGGTTTGCATGTCATAAAAAATTGCACGGTCACAACATGCAGTTCAGAGAATCCTAATTATGAATTCAAGGCCAGGCAGGCCACGGTTTACGCGGGCGATAAAATCGTGGTTCGCAATGTTTGGCTTTATGTCATGGGTAAAAAAGTTTTTTGGATCCCTTATATGATTATTCCCCTCAATCTTCCGCAGCTTCCGTTAAGCGTTACTGCCGGTCACAATACCCAGTTCGGATATTATGTCGGAATTGCCAAAGGTTATTACATTAACAAGAATTTGTCGGGAAAACTTTATGGCGATTGGCGTGAAAAGAAGGGTTTTGGAGTCGGCGGCCGGCAATCCTATAACTACGGCAAATGGGCGCAAGGGGACATAAAATTTTATTGGACCCAAGATAAGGAAGCTCCCACACCCGGGCACCTCGATTTGCTCGGCAGGGAAAACCCATATGAAGTTCGCGAGGAACGTGACCGCGGCCGAATCAGCTGGAGGCACCGTAGCGATTTTATGCCGGGAACGCATTTACTCATGCGCTATCACCGCGTCGCGGACGAATACTTTCTCCAGGATTTCTTTCAGCGCGAACACCGGGCTGATATTCAGCCTAATTCATTTGTGACCTTAACTCATAACACAGAGAAGTATGGCGTGTTTGTTCATAATGAAAAGAAGATGAACAATTATGAACAAACCATTGAGCATTTACCTCAAGTGCGCGCGGATTTGAAAAACCAGCCTACTTTCATTCTCGGCTTGAATAACGAAAGCCAGGCCAGTTTTGACAATATGGCCAAACGTTTTGGCCGTACGGGATTGAATGCGGATGTCGTCCGCGGAGATGCCGTAACCCAGTTTTACTATCCGATTAATTGGAATGAAGTCAAGATCATGCCTTTTACAGGTATCCGATCAACCTATTACAGCCGGGAAAAAGCGGGTGATGAGGATCATTTCCGGGTGGTGGCGAATCAGGGCGTTGACTTGCGAGAGCAATTTTATAAGACGATGAATACGAGCGCGAGTAAATGGGGGATTGAAATTAACCAGTTAAGGCATGTCTTTGAGCCTAATTTTCGAATTGAAGCCACGGAAACCTCCCTATCGCCCTCAAAAATCGAGCAATTTGATTCCATTGACCGGTTCGGAAATACCATGCGTTTACAGTTCGGAACGGACAACCGGCTTCAAACCAAGCGTGTTGTGGACGGAGCCATGCAGCGCGTTGATATTGTGAGCATGAATACCTATGTGAGATATGATTACCAGCCGCTTGACCGCCGGGGCAGTGCTTTTACAACATTGGGAAATCAGCTTACCTTAAGGCCTTACAATTGGCTGCTTTATGAAGCCAAATTGGAACATGATATCGAGCGGAAAAAACTGGGAAAACTCAGCCAGGACATTGTGTTTCAGCGTGACCGCTGGCGGTTAGTTTTTGGCCACCGGTATGTTCATCCCGATGAACTTGAGCGTGAAGGATCATTGCAGAATGCTTTTGGAACTCAGCCTATTTCGGGGAATCAAATTCTTTTTGATGGCCGCTACACCATCAACTCGCGTTGGAATGTCGGTGGATACACGCGTTGGAATGCGACGGAAGGCACTTTCGAAGAATGGCAAATATCGGCGACACGCAACTTGGGGTGCGACCTCTTTTTGGATTTTGGATATAATATGCGGGACTCACTGATTGAGAACTCCAACCGCGAACTTTTTTTTAACTTGAGAATGCAGTCCATTCCCGGTCTTCATTTGAGCAGCGGAGGTGGCGGACAAGCGTCTCTTTCTAGCCCCAAAATTGGATCCACAGTAGACGGATCGAATGATCAAGGGGGCTTTGGAGCCTCTTCTTATTCTGCCCGATATTCTCCGACCGCCTACATCTATTAATTAAGCGCAGTTATCTAAAGGCTTTTATGAAAATTGGAATGATCGGTTCGGGTTACGTGGGTCTTGTCACGGGCGCGTGTTTTGCGCATATGGGGCATACCGTGACCTGTGTGGATCATGATCATGAAAAAATCGCAGCGCTGAAAAAAGGCAAGGTTCCGATCTATGAACCTGGGCTTTCTGAAATGATTTTAAGTAATGTCAAAGGGGGGCGTTTATCATTCAGCACGAGCACTTCTGAAACCGTAGCGAAATGCGAAGTGCTTTTTATTTGTGTTCACACGCCGCCGAAACCCAACGGTGAGGCAGATTTGACTTTTGTCGGAAATGTGGCGAAAGAAATCGCGACACATATGCGCAGTTATCGCCTGATTGTCGAAAAAAGCACGGTCCCAGTTGAAACCGGCGAGTGGATTAAAACAGTGGTACGGAAGAACATCCGCAAAGGGATTCCTTTTGACGTGGCTTCCAATCCCGAATTCTTAAAAGAAGGTTCCGCGATTCAGGATTTGATGAAGCCGGATCGAATTGTGCTCGGGGTCGAGACGGCCAGGGCGGAAACGGTTTTGAAAAAAATTTACGCTCCGTTTAAATCAAAAATTTATACCACTGATATTCGAAGCGCGGAATTAATCAAACACGCGTCTAATTCATTTTTAGCGTTAAAAATTACTTTTGCGAATCAACTATCCCAAGTCTGCGACGCGGTGGGTGCGGATGTTGAGCAGGTTGCCAAAGGTATGGGAATGGATTCGCGTATCAGTCCTCATTTTTTGCGCGCGGGCATCGGTTTTGGCGGGTCCTGTTTTCCAAAAGACCTCAGCGCTTTTTACAAAATTTCCAAGACTAAAGGCGTTAGCTTTGAAATGCTCAATTTGGCGCTGGCAGTGAATGAATCACTTCCGGCATATTTTGTCGAAAAAGTCCGCCGGGCATTGGGCACACTTAAAAATCGCAAACTCGCTGTTTTAGGGCTCGCGTTTAAGCCGGATACAGACGACATGCGGGAAGCGCCCTCTATTCCGGTTATTCACGCCCTTCAGGCCGCGGGCGCAAAAATTTTCGCTTATGATCCGGTCGCGATGTCAAAAGCGAAACCTTCTTTTAAAGGAATCAGCTACTGCACAAATCCTTATCAGGCGGCAAAAGGCGCGGACGCTCTACTGATTTTGACTGAATGGAGCGAATTTTTGAATCTCGATTTCGACAGGCTTAAAAATTTAATGAAGCGCCCGCTCTTAATCGACGGACGTAATATGTATTCCTACGAAGAAATGAAGCAGCGCGGCTGGTCTTACGTAAGCATGGGGCGGCCATCCGTTAATGTAGAGGAAAAAAAGAGATGAAGGGCGTAATTCTGGCGGGTGGGCTGGGGAGCAGGCTTCTGCCTTTAACGAAGGTAACCAATAAGCATTTATTGCCTGTGTACCATAAGCCGATGATTTACTATCCCATCGAAACGCTGGTTGAAGCCGGAGTGCGCGATTTAATGGTTGTGACCGGCGGCAATTCCTCAGGTGATTTTCTGCGCCTGATCGGGAACGGCCGCCAGTTCGGATTGGAGCATGTTTCATTCGCTTATCAGGACGGGGAAGGCGGAATCGCGGACGCGCTTCGTTTGGCGGGCCGATTCGCCGCTGGTGAAAAAATTATTGTTATGCTCGGCGACAACATTATCGGGTCAAGCATTCGCGCATCCGTAAAAAATTTTTTGAATCAGAAGTCGGGTGCCCGCGTCATCTTAAAGAAAGTCAATGATCCGGAACGTTTCGGTGTCGCGGAGCTAAAAGGAAGCGCGGTTGTTTCAATCGAGGAAAAGCCTAAAAAGCCAAAGAGTTCTTATGCTGTTACCGGTATCTATATGTATGACGCGCAAGTTTTTAAGGTTATTGAGACGTTGAAGCCGTCCCGACGTGGGGAATTAGAAATTACTGATGTAAATAACTGGTATTTAAAAAATGGAAATCTGGAGTTTGACATGCTTCCGGGCTTTTGGAGCGACGCGGGAACATTTGAATCTTTGCAATATTCCTCTGAATTAGTGCGTAATCAAGAAAACCGGAAAAAAAAATGAAGAGAGTGATTATTACGGGCGGCTGCGGGTTTATAGGTTCGAACCTGATCAGACTTTTTCTTAAAGACGCTCAGTATTCAATTATCTGCGTGGACCGTCTTAGCTATTCGGGTAACCTTGCCAACATCGAAGAGTTTCGCTCCAATCCTGCTTTTGAATTTATTCAGGCGGATATTCGTGATATTCACGCAATGGATCCGCTTATGGCACGCGCGGATGGGGTGATTAACCTGGCCGCTGAAACGCATGTCGACCGTTCCATTGATGATGCGGATGATTTTTTAAGCACCAACATATTGGGCGCCGAAACCCTTGTACGGCTTGCGCGCAAATATAATATTAAACGATATTTGCATATGTCGACCGATGAAGTATACGGTTCGATTCGGACAGGAAAATTTGTTGAAAATTCACCGTTGGAGCCCAACAGCCCCTATTCCGCCTCCAAAGCCGCCGCGGATTTATTAATCCGGGCTTACCGTGAAACCTATCATTATCCTGTGATCATCACGCGCTGCACTAATAATTACGGGCCCTATCAATATCCAGAAAAAGTGATTCCTCTTTTTGTGACGAATTTGATCGCGGGTAAAAAAGTTCCTGTTTACGGAGACGGTTTAAACCGCCGCGATTGGATTCATGTCGAGGACGCGGCCCGCGCGCTTAAATTGGTTTTTGAAAAAGGAGCTTCCGGCGAAATTTATAATATCGGATCAGACAATGAGCTCAGCAATTTGGAATTAACGCAGGCCATTTTAAAAAATATGGGCCTTGCGGAAGACAGGATTGAATTTGTCGCCGATCGTCCCGGGCATGATTTTCGGTATGCGCTTGATTTCTCTAAACTGAAAGCTTTGGGATTTTCTCTCAGCTATAGCGTTCACGACGGTTTAAAGCAGACGATTGAATGGTATCGGTCCCGTGAAGACTGGTGGAAGCCGCTCAAGTTCAATAAATATACCAATAAATAGCGTGTTGGTGCCCGCCTCATGAAAATTCTGGTTACGGGCTCTTCCGGAATGCTGGGAACTGATTTAATGCGGGTTTTAAGCCCGCATTTTCAAGTTTTGGGTATCAGCCGTCATCCTTCTTTTTCTGGCCGCGATACAGTCATCAAGCTTGATTTAACTGAAAAAGAACAGCTTCGTGAAGAGCTGCTGAAAATGCAGCCTGATATTGTGATTCATGCCGCCGCTTTTACGAAGGTGGACGCGTGTGAAGATCCCAGCCACAAAGATACCGCGGTAGAACAAAATATCGAGGTCGTGCAAAATCTGATTGAGATTTGCAATGAAACAAATTCTTTCTTGATCTTTTTCAGCACAGATTATGTTTTTAGCGGAAAAAAGACGGAACCATACGCTGAAAACGATACGATTGAACCGGTTAATTTTTACGGTCAAACTAAAGCCCGGGCTGAGGAAGCGTTGAAGCAAAAATCAAAACGTTACATGATTTTCCGCGTGACATGGCTTTATGGCGAAAACGGACAGCATTTTCCAAAAGCCATTCTTAAACAGGCGCGGGAAAGAAATGAGATCTCGGTTGTCAGTGACCAATGGGGAAGGCCGACATGGACCCGTGATATCGCTCACGTTTTGCGGGATTTACTCACTTCTCGCAAAAATCTGCTTGATCAGTATAATAAAGAAATATTTCACATCGGCAGCGCGGGACAAACTAACTGGTCAGGATATGCAAGGCGCATTTTAGATCACGAGGGTTTCTCAGCGGTTGATATCAAGGAGATTTCCAGCGCGGAACTGGAACGGGCCGCTGAACGCCCGCTTAATTCCGTGCTCAGTTTGGATAAGGCAAAAAACTGTCTTGGAATCGAAATGCGCCCTTGGCAAAAAGCTTTGGATGAATTTTTAGAAGGATTAAGCTCAAAAAATGTCGAATCTTAAGGTCAACCTGAGCGAACAGCTCATCAGAAAAATCGATAATCAGAAAGCCGTCATCACCGTTATCGGAATGGGGTATGTCGGCCTGCCGCTGGCATTGCTTTTCAGTCAGCGCGGTTTTCGCGTCTTTGGTGTCGATGTGGACAGCCAAAAAATTCAATCGCTCAAAAGCGGCAAATCTTATATCAGTGACATTCAATCCAAAGAAATTCGCGCCGCCGTGGCATCCAAGCTTTTTTCTCCGACGGCCGATTCTTCCGTTATTCGCCAATCGGATTGCGTGATTATCTGTGTTCCGACGCCGCTCAACCGCCTCAAAAATCCCGATCTTTCGTTTGTTGTGGATGCCGCGGAGTCGATCCGAAAAAACCGAAAGCCGGGTCAGTTGATTATTTTAGAAAGCACGACCTATCCCGGAACAACAGATGAAGTTCTGTTGCCGGTTTTTGAGAAAAATAGCCTGAAGGTGGGAAAAGATTTTTTTCTTTGTTTTTCGCCTGAAAGAATCGATCCGGGAAACCAAAAGTTCCGTCCGCAGAATATTCCCAAGATTGTCGGCGGAATTACCGCTCAATGCACCAAAATAGCGTCGCTTTTATATTCGCAGATTATTCAAACTATTATTCCGGTGTCCAGTTCACGTACGGCTGAGATGGCAAAACTGCTTGAAAATACTTTTCGAATCGTCAATATCGGTTTAATCAACGAGCTCGCGATGGCGGCGAAATCCCTGAATGTCGACATTTGGGAAGCGGTGGACGCGGCCAAAACCAAGCCTTTCGGGTTTATGGCTTTTTATCCCGGCCCCGGAATCGGCGGCCATTGCATCGGAGTGGATCCGCTTTATCTTTCCTGGAAGGCCCGTTTTCACGGCACGGAACTTAAATTTATTGAGCTTGCCGGCGCGATGAACAAAGCCATGCCCGAGTTTGTGGTTGAGCAATGCGCGCATGCGCTAAGTCAATTTCAAAAGAAAGCGCTTCACGGCGCAAAAATCCTCTTGCTGGGCGCGGCGTATAAGAAAAACATTGAGGACGTCAGAGAATCTCCGGCGCTTGAAATTATCGAAAAATTATCGGGGCTGGGGGCAAAGGCTTCATATTGTGACCCGCACGTGCCAGCGGTCGAAATTAATAAGAAAATATTCAGATC
>JAYSWD010000135.1:0-11794 GCA_043718225.1 Candidatus Omnitrophota bacterium | reverse complement strand
AAACCGCTGTAAAGGTTTTAAAAGCCGCCACAGAGAAAACAAAAAATCTCGACCTTGCATTGCTCCAAATTGAAAAACAATTCGGCAAAGGTTCAATTATGAAGTTTGGCGCCGGTTATCGCGAAAAAGTAGATCCGATTTCAACCGGTGCTTTAGCGCTTGATGTCGCAACTGGAATCGGCGGCGTACCGCGCGGCCGCGTAATCGAAATTTTCGGACCTGAATCCAGCGGAAAAACAACATTAACTCTCTCTGTTGTAGCGAACCTGCAAAAGACAGGCGGTGTCGCAGCATTTATCGATGCGGAACATGCTTTTGACCCAAGTTATGCGGAAAAAATCGGCGTTAAGCTTGACGATCTTTTAATTTCCCAACCTGATTGCGGCGAACAGGCTTTGCAAATTTGCGAAATGCTCGTGAAATCAAATGCCGTGGATTTAGTCGTCATTGATTCTGTGGCCGCGCTGGTTCCAAAAGCCGAAATTGACGGTGAAATGGGCGAATCCAAAATGGGCCTTCAAGCGCGCCTTATGTCGCAAGCCATGCGCAAATTGACCGGCATCATGAGCAAGTCAAAAACCTGCGTGATTTTTATTAACCAGCTTCGCGAAAAAATCGGTGTCATGTTCGGAAATCCCGAAACAACTACGGGCGGAAAAGCGTTAAAGTTTTATTCTTCCATGCGCCTCGATATTCGCCGCATTGCCAGTTTAAAAAAAGGCGAGAATGTTGTCGGCAACCGCGTGCGTGTTAAGGTCGTCAAAAATAAACTTGCCGCGCCGTTCAAACAAGCTGAATTTGATTTGATGTTTGATGAAGGAATTTCGCGCTCCTCAAGTGTTATTGACATGGGAATTGATCATCAAATCCTGGATAAATCCGGTTCTTGGATTCTTTACAAGGAAGAAAAGGTCGGACAGGGTCGCGATAACGCTCGCCAATATTTGAAAGACAATCCGCAGCTGCTCGACGAAATTGAGAAATTGATCCGTGAAAAGCTCATGGCTAACCCGGATGCCATTCCGGTTGTGGTCGCGGACGCGGCTTCGGACGAATAAGATCCTTCCGCGTTTGTAGTTCATGGAGGATGAGCAAAAAAAGCAAGCCATGATTACAGCTTTGCGCTCGCTTACCGCGGGCGATAAAAGTGAACATGATCTGGCTGAAAAGCTGCGCCAAAAAGGTTACCCGAGCGCGGTCATTGAAGTGACATTGGCTCAACTCCGCAAAGAAGGCTTTCTTAGTGATGAGGTTTTTGCTCAAAAACTTTCCGATTATGTCCTCCGTGGTAAACGCTCAGGTACTCACAAACTTGCTTTTGAACTCAAAAAAAGGCGTGTTCCCGAAGCGATCCGTAAACAAGTTTTAAACGCCATCGACCCCGCCGAGCAGAAGCTCCAGGCGTATGAACTGGCCTCCGCTAAAGTGCTGAGTTTTAAAGACTCCGACTCCCGTGTTTTGCGCAAAAAACTGTATGACTTTTTAATTAGAAAGGGCTATGATTTCCAGCTCGCTCAAGAGGCTGCCCAGACTGTGGTTATGAAATTAAAGCAAAGCCAAAAAGACAATGAAAACGACTGAGATTCGAAAAACCTATCTTGATTTTTTCGCAAGCAAAGGCCATAAAGCCGCTGCGAGCGATTCGCTTGTTCCTCAGAACGATCCGACACTGCTTTTTACCGGGGCAGGGATGAATCAGTTTAAAGACTATTTCCTGGGCGTTAAGCGCGACATGACGCGCGCCACCAGTTCTCAAAAGTGCCTTCGTACTGGGGATTTGGATGAAGTCGGCCGGACCGCTTACCATCATTCATTTTTCGAAATGCTCGGTAATTTTTCATTCGGTGATTACTTTAAAAAAGAAGCGATTTCCTGGGCTTGGGAATTTTTGACCGAAGTCGTTAAACTCCCCAAAAACCGCCTGCGCATCACTGTGCATGAAACCGACAATGAAGCCTTTGAGATTTGGGAAAAGCATATCGGTATCCGAAAAGACTGGATTTACCGCTGCGGGGATAAGTCTAATTTTTGGCCCGCGAACGCGCCTGAAGACGGCCCTAACGGGCCATGCGGTCCCTGCTCCGAAATCTACTATGATCAGAAACCGGCGCTCGGAGAGGGCGGGCATATCGAAGACAAGCGCTTTGCGGAAATCTGGAATTTAGTTTTCACGCAATTTGACCGCACGGGCAAGAACCAACTGGTTCCGCTTAAAAATAAAAATATTGATACCGGAATGGGGCTTGAACGCCTCGCATGTATGCTTCAAGGCAAAGCGAGCAATTTTGAAATCGATTTATTTCAGCCGATTCATGCGCAAATCCACAAAAGCCTCGGCGTCTTGGAATCTCATCTTCATCTGCGAAATAATTTGCACGCGATCGCGGATCATGCACGCGCTTTGACTTTTACAATCGCAGACGGCGTCATTCCATCCAATGAAGGGCGTGGTTATGTTGTCCGTAAAATCCTGCGCCGCGCGCTTTGGCATGGTTATCAAATGCGCGGCAGCGAAAAACTGAAGAAGCCTTTTTTATTCGAAATAATTCCGTCTGTTGTGTCTGCCATGAGCGACGCCTATCCGGAACTCAAAACGGCACAGGCCAGCATTCAAACAACAGTCCAAAATGAAGAAAAACGTTTTCTTGAAACGCTTGAAACGGGAATGCTGATTTTAAATAAACATATCGAAAAGTTGAAACACAGCGGGCGCCAGACGCTTGATCCGGCGTCTTCATTTGAGCTTTATGATACTTACGGATTTCCTGAGGAATTGACGCAGATTATTTGCGAAGAAGCAAAAATGAAAATCGATCATGCTGGATTTGAAAAACTGATGGAAACACAGCGTCTGCGCTCCAAGGGGTCTACGCAGATCGCGGCATCCATTTTTACGAGTTCAGGGTTGGAAAAAATCCCACAAAATACTCAGGCAACGGTTTTTACGGGTTATCAAAGCCTGGCAGAGGATGCGCGTGTTCTCTGGTCGGAGCGGCAGAATGATTCGCATGCATCGGTTATTTTAGACAAAACGCCTTTTTATGCTGAGAGCGGCGGGCAAGTCGGAGATCAGGGTGTTTTGAAAGGAAAAAATTTCGAAGCTAATGTTTTGGATACCAAAAAGTTAGACCGTTTTCACATTCATCAAATTGAGATTAAATCCGGAGAGATTCAAACCGGCATGCAAATCCAAGCTCTGGTTGACGATGAAAAAAGACGCTCGATCATGCGCAATCATACCGCCACACATCTTTTGCACGCTGCGCTGCGTGCTCAGATCGGAAACCAGGTTCGCCAGCTGGGATCACTCGTCGCGATTGACCGTTTGCGTTTTGACTATGCGCATGGCGAAGCTTTAACGGCCGGGCAAATTCAAAAAATCGAAGACTCGATCAATGACCAGATTCTGCATAATCAAAACCTGGACAAGGTGGAGCAGGATATTGAAACCGCGAAACAAAGCGGCGCGATGGCCTTTTTCGGCGAGAAATACGGCGATAAAGTTCGTGTTGTGTCCATTCCGGGTTTCAGTAAAGAGCTTTGCGGCGGAACTCATTGCGCGGCAACGGGCGATATCGGCAGTTTTGTGATCATCAGCGACAGCTCGGTTGCCAGCGGAGTACGCCGCATAGAAGCTTTGACCGGCCGCGAGGCTTTGGAGTATTTTCGCGGAATTCGCACACGAATCAACAAGCTTGCCGAACAGATGAAGGTTCCGGTTAAAGATATTGAATCACGTATTCAAAAAATTCAAGAACAGGTTAAAACCCTTGAAAAGAAAAAACCGGGCAGCTCTGACGACTATAAAAAATTAATCGACGGGAAAGTGCAAATAAAAAATATCGAATTGGTTTTTCCCACAGAACCATTAATCGTTAATGCGGAAGATTTACGCGAGATAGCAAATGGTTTAAAAAACCAGACGAGCAATTGCTTGTTCGTTCTCGTATCGCAGGAAGAAGAAAAACTTCAAATCGTCCTTGGCACCAGCATTAAATTTGACGCGGAAAAGATTGATGTTCGAGAAGTCTTTAAGCATATTCAACCCATTCTTGGGTTACGTGGGGGCGGTAAATCTGATTTTATTCAGGCCGGGGGCGCTTCAGCCGTCGATTTAGGTTCAAAGTTAGTAGATGCTCATAAAGTTGTAAGCGACTTCCTTAGACAGAAGGTGGCCTGATGCAGGTTTTAAACTGGGATAAACAAACGCAAAAAAAAATACGCCGCGATTTTGCGTCATTTTACGATCCCGCTGTTTCAAAGAAAGTCGCGAGAATCTTAAATGAAGTTCGCTTGCGGGGCGACTCAGCCATCAGGCGCTTTACACGCGAATTT
This sequence comes from Candidatus Omnitrophota bacterium, assembly GCA_043718225.1. Lineage (GTDB taxonomy): Bacteria > Omnitrophota > Omnitrophia > Omnitrophales > Aquincolibacteriaceae > Multiplicimicrobium. The sequence goes on along the minus strand of JAYSWD010000135.1, from coordinate 7,459 downwards.
GACGGCATCGATCTACCTCTCAAACGCATTCAGGTCAGTCAGGGAGACATTAACCGCGCTTTTGAAAACATTGAGGTTAAATTCGTACCGCTTCTCAAGCAAATCATGGAGAACGTGCAGGACTATTACAAAAAAGAATTACGCGAATCCTATGAGATTGAAGGGAAGCATGGCGTGCGTTTAGGAAAAAAATATTCTCCGATTGAGCGCATCGGTATTTATGTTCCGGCTGGCACAGCGCCGCTTGTCTCCACGGTTTATATGACCGTGATTCCGGCCAAAGTTGCCGGGGTAAAAGAAATCGTTTTGATCACTCCGCCCAATAAAGAAACGGGCGAAATTAATCCCAATATTCTGGCGGTTGCCAATTTGCTAGGTGTAACCGAGATTTACCGCGCCGGCGGTGTGCAGGCGATCGGTGCATTAGCTTACGGCACTCGCACGATTCGTAAGGTGGATAAAATTGTCGGCCCCGGCAATATGTACGTGACCGAAGCGAAACGGCAGGTTTACGGCTTTGTTGACATTGACATGGTTGCGGGACCCAGCGAAGTCGCTATTCTTGCCGATGCCCAGGCCGACCCGGATTATGTGACCTGCGACCTTTTGGCGCAATCGGAGCATCACGGCGGAACATCTTTTCTGGTCACTCCGTCAAAAAAATTAATTGAAAGCATTCGTAAACGTATTGATACCGGCGTCATCATTCAAGTGAAGTCGATTGACGAGGGTTGTGAAGTGATTAATGAGCTCGCTCCGGAACATTTGGAAATTATGACCGAAAACCCCCGTAAAGTGATGGAAGGAATTAAACACGCCGGCGCAATATTTATCGGCCCGAATCCTCCCGCGGTTATCGGGGATTATATCGCCGGGCCCAGCCACGTTTTGCCGACCGGCGGAAGCGCGCGGTATTTTTCTCCGCTTAGCGCGTCGACTTTTATTAAAAGCACTCAGGTGATTGAATACACCAAAGAAGCTATCCGGCATTCACGGGATCATGTTCAAAAATTAACTGAAATGGAAGGTTTATATTTGCACCGCATTTCTTTCGAAGCGCGCCTTGTTGAAAAAAAACAAGAAAAAGATGGAAAAAAAATTGAGGAGGTAATATGAAAAAACAAAGCCGGACTGCGTCTGTTCACAGAAAAACACGCGAAACAGATATTCAGCTTACTTTCAGCGTTGACGGCAAAGGGATATCCAAAGCCAAAACAGGACTGCCATTTTTAGACCACATGCTCGAGCTTTTTGCCAAGCATGGACTTTTTGACCTGCAGGTTAAGGCGAAAGGTGATTTAGAAGTCGATATCCATCACACTAATGAAGATACCGGAATTGTGCTCGGTGCGGCCCTGAGCAAGGCTTTAGGCGATAAAAAAGGAATTCGCCGCTACGGATTCTGGAGTTTGCCGATGGATGAAACGCTGGTTCGTATCAGTTTGGATATTTCGGGGCGTCCGTCACTTTTTGTTCATCAAAGCGAAGGGGTGAGCTTTTCGCGCCTGGAAAATTATTCTTTTCACGATGCCATGGAATTTATGCGGGCGTTTTGTCATCATGCCGGCATTAACATGCACATTGAAGTGGTTAAGGGTAAGGATTCTCATCATATTATTGAAGCCGTATTCAAATGCCTGACCAAGGCGCTTGATTTTGCGACCCAAATCGATCCGCGCGTGACCGGTGTGCCTTCCACCAAAGGTTTAATCTAGTGCTTCATCGAAATTTAAATTGCTGCGAGCAATTTAACAAGAATACTCAGCGCTGTGCCTAACACCTTTAAAATTAAATCGGTTAAGGCCTAAAAGGATGGCTCAAAAAACCAAGCCCTGTATCGCCATTCTTGATTATGGAATGGGAAATTTGAGCAGTGTTCAAAAAGCTTTGACGTCTCTGCGTGCTCATGCGGTTATAACCAGTTCGCCCGCAAGGCTTGCGCGTGCCGACAAGATTATTCTTCCCGGCGTCGGGGCTTTTGGCGACGCAATGAAAGAACTCCGCTTAAGAAAACTTGCGGCGCCCATTGAAGAGCAAATCAAAAAAGGGAGAAAGTTTCTCGGGATTTGTCTTGGGCTCCAACTTCTTTTCAGCAAAAGCGAAGAAAGCCGCGGAGTTAAAGGCCTTCAGATTCTAAGCGGGGAAGTCCGCCGTTTCCGCACACAAAAAGCAAAAGTTCCGCATATGGGTTGGAATCATCTGCGCTCCATCAAGCCGCATCCAATCTTGAAGGGCATTACGTCAAAAGACTTTTTTTATTTTGTGCATTCGTATTACGCGGTTCCGGAAACCGAAAATATAATTGCGCAATGCGAGCATGGCGGAGAGATTTTTACAGCCATTGCGGGCAATCAAAATGCTGTTGCGGTGCAATTTCATCCTGAAAAAAGTCAGGAGCCGGGACTCCGGATTTTAAAAAATTTCATTAACTGGTAGATGTCAAAATGCATAATGTAAATAAATTGGGCGAGATGATTTTGGAGCGAGACAAGGAACGAGTATGCAGGCGTAGTAAGAAAACTACGTCAAAGACGAGTGATGCCGTCGTAGCCCAAAAGCATCCGATCCAATTATGAATCTTTATCCCGCGATTGATTTATACGAGGGCAAGGTTGTCCGCCTTCAAAAAGGCAATTTCAAGAAAATGACGGTTTACCATGACCGCCCTTCTGAAACCGCCCGGTTATGGGAAGACGCGGGCGCCCGGTGGCTGCATTTGGTGAATTTAAACGGCGCGCGTGACGGAAAGCTCGAAAATTTGGACGCGCTTAAAAAAATCAAAGCCGGCGTGAATTGTAAAATTCAATTTGGCGGCGGTGTCCGCACTATTCATGACATTCAAATCTTAATCGAGGCCGGTGTCGACCGGGTTATTTTAGGAAGCCGCGCGCTGGATTCCCGTTTCCTGGATTCCGCGCTGACTGCTTTTCCTTATCGCATCGCGGTCGGTCTTGACGTCATGGACGGCATAGTTCGGACTCATGGCTGGCTTTCTGGCAGCGGTGTGCGGCTTGAAACGGCTTTAACCGATTTAGCAGGCTACGCGCCGGCGGCGATTATTGTCACCGACATTCACCGCGACGGCATGCTTAAAGGGCCCAATTTTGAAATGATTGAAGACTGTTTGAGAATTTCAAAAGCGCCGATAATTCTTTCAGGCGGGATCAGCTCGCTTGAGGATATCAGCACCTGCCTGCGCTTTAAAAATCCGCTTTTCGACGGCGCGATTATCGGCAAGGCAATTTATGAGAAAAAATTGACTCTCCGGGAAGCATTAAAAGCCGCACAAGGGAAGGAAACATCATGCTGAATCTATATTGGGATCAAATCCAACAAATTCTTTTTAAAGACGCGGCGCATGCCTGGGTTTTATTAAGTTTACTGTTTTTGCTCGCGACTCTTTTTTTTCAATATCTTTTGACCGGCACGGTTAAAAAAGCCTCCAAGCGCATCAGTTCAAAAAACTTAAAATCACTGCATGGCAAATACCTGTTTCGTTCAATTTTTGGCTGGCTTTTCTATCTTGCCGCTTGGGGGCTTTTTATACTTTTTTGGTACGCTCATTATTTTAAAGCTTTCGAACTTCAAAATGAAGCGCTGTATTTTTCCGGTGGCAGCATATTTTCTTTTTTGCTCTCGGTTATTTTTCATTTAGGCGCTTACGCGACTTCGTGTTTAGATCAAATCAAACAGCTCGAAGACCAGCAATTGACACCTTAATTCATGCTAACCCGCCGAATTATTCCATGTCTTGATATTAATCAGAACCGTGTGGTCAAAGGCGTTAAATTTGTGGCCTTGCGCGATGCGGGCGACCCGGTTGAATGCGCGATTGCTTACGACAAACAAAAAGCCGATGAGCTTGTTTTTCTGGATATTACCGCTACGCATGAACGGCGAAAAACGATTATCGATTTGGCGGCGCGGGTTGCTTCAAAAATATTTATTCCCTTTACTATAGGCGGGGGAATTACTACCACCCTGCAGATCCGCGAACTTTTATTGACCGGCTGCGACAAGGTATCGATCAATTCCAGCGCTCTTAAAAATCCGAATTTTATCCGCGAAGCCAGCCGACGTTTCGGAAATCAGTGCATTGTTGTTGCCATTGACGCTAAGCGGGACGGAAAAAGCTGGCGCGCTTATACGCACGGCGGCCGCCAGCCCACAAAATGGGATGCAGTTGCTTGGGCCAAACATGCTGAAAAGTTAGGCGCGGGTGAAATTTTGCTGACCAGCATGGATTCTGATGGAACGAAAAGCGGATATGACTTGGAATTAACCAAGAAAATTTCGACCCAAGTTAAGATACCGGTGATTGCCTCAGGCGGCGTCGGAAATCTGCAGCATCTTTATGACGGTTTTGAAAAAGGAAAAGCTGACGCAGTGCTTGCGGCGTCAATTTTTCATTTCGGTGAATACACTATTTCTCAAGCCAAAGCCTATCTCAAGCGCCGCGGCATTCCGATTCGATTGTAGCTCTGGTAGAGCGCAACCGCTGTTCTGGGCTTTGCCCATCGACTGGCCTTCCGCGTCTTGACATCAGAATAGAAATGAGTCAAAATGACACATATGATTTCACCTACTTTGTCAGAATACAAAAAGCATTTTAAATCAGGGGAAATGGCCGCTGTTTTTGAAACTTTCCCCGCTGATTTGGAAACGCCGGTTTCCGCTTTTCTCAAAATTGCCCAGCATGAAAAAAATGCTTTCCTGCTCGAGTCGGCCGTCGAGGAGCAGAAAATCGGCCGCTATAGCCTTTTAGGAATCCAGCCTGAATCCATTCTCGAATCAAAAAATGGAAAAGTGACGCTTACGGAACGAGGAAAAAAATCCATTCTCTCGACACAAAACGCGCTTGATTTTATTGAAAATGAAATCAGGAAACACGCTGTTGCCAAAGAAATGCTTTTTCCTGGGTTTCCCGGCGGCTATATCGGCTATTGCTCGTATGAAAACGTCTGCGACTTTGAAAAAGTGAAGTTGAAGAACAAACATCCGTATGATTTTCCGGACGCTATTTTCTTCCGCGTTCAGGAGTTTCTTGTTTTTGATCATTTCCGGAAAAAACTTTCGATTGTTGTGATGACACCGTCGAAATCTTTTAAGACTGCGGAAAAAGCTTACGCGCACGCCTCAAAACGAATTTTATTTTATGAAAAACGATTAAAAGCTCCGTTGAATCTCAAAAAAACTCCGTCACGCACAGTCCCATTACCGCTGCGGTCCAATTTTACTCAAAAGGGTTTTGAAAATATCGTTCAAAAAGCAAAAGAATATATCCGAGCGGGCGATATTATTCAGGTGGTTTTATCGCAGCGCTTTGAAACCGACTATAAAGGCGATGATTTTCAAATTTACCGTTCTTTGCGCTCCATTAACCCGTCGCCGTATATGTTTTATTTCCGTTCGGGTTCAACACGCTTAGTAGGTTCGTCGCCTGAGGTTTTGGTAAAAAAAGCAGGTCAAACCGCCGAATTGCGGCCGATTGCGGGAACGCGGCCTCGCGGCAAAACCGACACCGAAGACTTAAAGTTTGAAAAGCAGCTGCGCGGATCAAAAAAGGAACTTGCCGAGCATGTCATGCTGGTGGATTTAGGACGCAATGATTTGGGACGAGTTTCAGAATTTCAAAGTGTGCGCGTGGAAAACTACGCGCATGTGGAGCGTTACTCACATGTCATGCATTTAGTTTCCAATGTGCGTTCAACGCTGCTTAAAAACAAATCGGCGGCGGATCTTTTGCGGGCTGTTTTTCCCGCGGGCACCGTCAGCGGCGCGCCCAAAATCCGCGCTATGGAAATCATTGATGAGCTTGAAAACGATGGGCGCGGCCCGTACGCGGGTTGCTTGGGGTATTTTGGCTTTAACGGTGACATGGATATGTGCATTACCATTCGTACTTTAATGCTGCAAGGCAGCCATCTTTGCCTACAGGCAGGGGCGGGAATCGTAAAAGATTCGAATCCGAAAAAAGAATTTGAAGAAACCGTCAACAAAGCCCGGGCTGTGATCCACGCAATTGAACAGCGGAATTTCTTTTAGAGGAATTATGTTACTTGTCATCGATAATTACGATTCATTCACTTATAACCTGGTTCAATATTTCGGCGAACTGGGAGCTAATCCAAAAGTCTATAGGAACGATGAAATCAGTTTAGATCAGATTAAAAAATTAAATCCCGCTCAAATCATTATTTCACCCGGGCCCTGCACACCTAAAGAAGCGGGCATTTCCAACGAGGTTATTCAAGCATTTGCGGGAAAAAAACCAATTTTGGGAGTTTGTCTGGGGCACCAATGCCTGGGCGATGTGTTTGGCGGAAAAATCGTCAGAGCCAAACAAATCATGCACGGAAAAATTTCTGAGATTCACCATGATGGCGACCCGCTTTTTGCGGGAATGGACAATCCTTTTCAGGCGACACGTTACCATTCGCTGGTGATTGAACCGAAGTCTTTTCCGGCTCCGCTTAAAAAAATTGCCTGGACAAAAGACGGTGAAATCATGGGGGTTAAGCATCGTCATTATCCGGTTTGGGGTGTTCAGTTTCATCCCGAATCTATTTTAACGACGCAGGGGATGCGCTTGCTTTCCAATTTTATGAAACTTTCAAAGAAGAAAATATAGTATGCTGACTCACAAAGATTATGAACAAGCGGTTTGCGGCCTCCTCGAAGGAAAAGCTTTGCATTCGAATCGCGGCTCGAGAGTTTTTAGCCGGATGATTGAGGGCGGTTTGCCTGACTATCAATCTCGCGCATTGATCGTTCTGCTTGCTAAAAAAACCGAAACAGCGGAAGAACTTTTTTCAGCCTGGAAAGCAATTCGCAATGCCGAAAAAACCGTATTGGCAGACGCTGCGTCTGTTTTAGACACCTGCGGAACCGGGGGCGACAAGAGTCATTCAATCAATTTATCGACGCTCTCATCATTTGTCATGGCCGCGGCGGGCGTAAAAGTTATTAAGCATGGCAACCGCGCGATCACTTCTCTTTGCGGAAGCTCGGATTTGTTAACCGCCTTTGGCATGAATTTAAATCAAAATCCGAATTCAGTGATCCGCTCCGCGCAAAAAATCGGCATGGGGTATTTTCACGCACCCCATGTCCATCCCGTTTACTCACGTTTTCAAAACTTACGGCGCGGGATTCACACGCGAACATTATTCAATCTGCTCGGCCCCGTACTGAACCCTGTCACTGTGAAATACCAGATTCTAGGCGTTGCGTCAGCCGCGCTTATTCCGCTCTATGCCGAGCTTTTGCCCCGGATGGGCCGTAAGTCGGCGCTCGTAGTTATGGGCGCGCACGCGATGGACGAAATAACAACTTTAGGTTTATCCCAAGGGTTAAAGCTTTCCGGAAAAAAATCGGTAAAATGGAGTCTTAATCCGCAAGCACTGGGTTTTAGAAAGGGCCGATTTTCTGAGTTAAAGATTCAGTCCGTGGAACATGC
>JAYSWD010000134.1:0-11917 GCA_043718225.1 Candidatus Omnitrophota bacterium | reverse complement strand
TCGGTCGCGACTGATGAGGGGTCTGCACGTAAAGGATTTTGTTGGGAAGAAAAAGTTTCCATCGACGGGCAAAATGCGGATATCCAAAATGAATTTGTCGAATGGGTCGCTCAAAAACATGCCGCGATTAAAACCAGCCTGCCCATGGGCGGGTGGATGCGCAAGGTCTTTGAGTTTTCGGAAAACGCCGGAAAAACAAAGCTGCAAATCGAAATGACTTGGAATCTTGGAATTTTAGAAATGCTTGCCGGCCCCGCAAAAGTTCACGCTGCGCTTGAAAAAAGCTTGCACCTTACTCTCACCGCTTGGCAGCAGCGAGCGAGACTAGAGACTACAGACTAAAGACCGAAGTCAAAGCCAGGCGGATGAAAGGCTAGGCCTTGTCCCACTTATTTTTTAGCGACAGAGGCACAGCCTTGAGGATTAATTTTGAAATGACAAAAATCATTTCAAGTGGATGAAATGCTAGACGGCAGATTTCCGGGGGCAGTCGGAGAAATTAAAAGTTCTTTTTTGAATTTTTAAGTTTTTTCAGCGTTTGATCCGCAAGACTTGCTTGAGTGCTTCTTTTGCGATTTTCCATGCCATTTTTCAATGTCTCGCCGCCGCCTAATGAACGTGTTGTTTTTAAGATTTGCGGAGCAGGTGTGGCAACGGTCTTGGCCAGAGGGTCAGCAAGCTTAACAACGCCATTTTCAATTGAGATGCGGTAGTTTATTCCCTTGATGGCAACGGTGTCTTTTTGAGGGTAGTTTGCAATTCCCGCAGTGGTATATGTTCCGCCGCCGATGATGATCACCACGCCGTCGGCATTTGCGGCTTGTATGCTTGATGCGGCGCCCGGCGTTACTTTTTCGTAAAAAATGAGCCCATAAAAAGGCATCCCCGTGGTCGAATCAATGGTGCTGCCGAATACAACCAAATAATTATTAGAGGTTTGATTGTCGATAAAATATTCGTCGTTGTTTTCCTGTCCTCCGGATAAAACATCCGGCAGGCCGTGAACAATGAACACTTTGGTTGTTTTATCCATCACGCGTCGCGCCACAGTAAAAAGCTCGTTCAAATCTTTTGTGAATTCAATGGAGTAGAGATATTGATTTGGGGCCATTTGAGGGCCGCTAAAATAAAAACCAGTTTCAGTTGGAATATATTTTCTTGCTTCAGACAACTGATTCGCGGGAGCAATTGTGTCAATAGTATTAAAAAGAGCTTCAATCGAAGCGGAGAAGATTTCGGCATTCAGCATTCTATTTTGTGACAAATCTTTAACAACATATGAAGCTTTGTAAGAATTACCCACAATTTCGACTTTAATCGTTTGCACAAGTTTTTGATTGGTGTCATACGCATAAAAAGATTTGCCTTTAATCAAACCGTCAAAACCAGCAAAGATTACTAACCCCTCAGGTGAAAAGCGCGCTACGCTGCTGCCTCCGGCGTTATAAGATTCGGTAAAGCCAGTTAATCGCCGTGTGCCATTCGGTGTCGTTTCCAGAGCAAGCGTCAATGTTGAGGTGCCCGTATTCACAATAACCATATTTGTTTGCGGATTAAAAATCCCGGAGTATTTTGTGGTAAGTTTAGTGACTTTCGCCGTTCCGTCCGCCGCGACCTCAACGATTAAGTCATTAAAATTGTAATTAGGGTTGGTTCGGGCGGAAGCCGTGAAAGGCACGAGTAATTCAGTTAATTTAGCCAAGCCATCTTCGATCAAGATGCGGTAATTTTTTCCGCCAAGCATGACTGTATTGTCTTTGCCGGGCTTGTAGTCGACAACAGCAACTGCGTTTTCTATCGAGCCCGAGACGGCATTTTCAACCGTTACTGAAAAGACAAGACCATATCCCGCCGAAGAGACATTGCCTTTATCGTCAAGCTTGAAGCCCTGGCCGTAATTTATGGAATAGCCGTTAAAAGATTGCTCGAGCGAAAAGACAACATCATCGGACTCTTGACCGCCTGAGAGGACATCGACATTGCCGACCACGATTTGAGTTTGTCCACCAGCCTTCGTGGCTTTTCTTGCCGTGAAATTGCCGTTGCCATCATTCACATATTCCACGCTCAAGGGATAATCTTGCGTGCTGTTTTCTTTGTAAAAGGTTACATGTTTAACCAGGGCTTTTGCGTCAATCTTGCCAGAATCCTGCGTTGACTTTACATCTTCGAGCATGCTTACAGTTAAATCTTGCGCACGAACCAGCGTCGTTTGTCCTGCCGTGCGATCGGTTTTAGTATAATAAGCAAAGTGATAATCGATTCCATTATCAATGACATCTGAAACGGAAATCGACATCGTTTGATTACCCTGTGAATCATAATCAAAGTACCGGTTTTCCAAAGATTGTCCATTATGAACGAGTCCGTTTGTATTTGAAGAGTAGGTCGTGGTGGTGGAAGAAGCAATTTGATTGCCGTTTGCAGCATAGCTAAAAGTTTGGTGATCGGAAGATTGACTGGTGTAGGATCGATTAGGATTGTTGAGAGCATGGGCGTATGTAGAATTCCGGGATTGCAGCACGAGCTTTCCGTTCACTTCGATGTAGGTATAAGAATCCTGAGAATTTGTTGAACCTTTGCCGAAACGATTATCCCACGCAGAGCTTCCGGAGGCCGAGATCAGCGCACCTTGCCGATTAAAAGAATGGGTAGCAAGCGAAGAAGAAACCCCGCCCGTGCTCACTTGCTCCATCGAAGCGAGGGAATACCCGGATGCGTCATGATTCAATTTGAAAGTCCAGACAGATGGCGGGAAAGGACTGATGATGATCGAGTTGTTCACCTTATCAAACACCCCGGCGTCGTAATGTGACCCGTGAAGATTCACATCGACGGTTCCGTCTTCATGAACGTTTACCGTTAAATCTTTCCGTGTTGTGTCATCGGCACTCAGCGACACGGAAGTTGTGAAAGGCACGAGCAGTTCAATTAATTTGACCACGCCATTTTCAATGGAGACACGGTAGTTTTTGTCATTTCTTCTAAAAAAAATCGCTCCGCTCTCGTCGACACTATTGATAAAAACATGGGTCATCTTTCCTAAGATATAGCCGCTATAAAAAGCCATCTTGGATTGAATGCCTTCGAGATTGTCTTCCTGCGACAAGGCATCAAAAAGAAGTTTTCCGTCTACTTGAAAGTCCGCATAAAAAACGTGAATTGAATCTCGGGCAAGAGTGCCGTTTTGATCGACATTAAAGTGCATGGATGTAAATGAACCGGTTACAAGCAAGCGCGGCTCGCACATGTGCCCTTCTGGACAGTTAAGATTCAGGTCGGTTTTAATTTGATAGGTTCCGTCTTGTTGAAGCGCTGCGGTGACTTTGAATCCATCACCGACTTGCCCTTTCAGGCTGTTCACAAAATCCGTTACGGCTTGCGGAATTTCTTTAACGATTTCGCGTACGACATTTCCATTAACACGATAAGCTAAGTACACCGTATCGTTGGGATAAGGCGGTGTCGTGAAATAAATCTTGCCGTCTTCAATTTTGACAACCGAAACTTGCGCCATTTCTTCGAGAACTTGAAGATCACTTTTATACTCTTTCATATATTGGCAAGCATCTCCATATGGGCAAACGCGCATAGCGTCAAAAAGCAGGCGCCCATGAACAGGTAAGTTTTTTTCGGAGCCGTAAAAAGCCGCGGCGATGGATTCAGGATTCAATTGTCCATCAGATAAAAAAGTAACGCTCACGGACTCAAGTCCGGAGGCTGAATTCATAATTTCCATGCCATGATTTTTTGTATCAACCATATTGAAAATAACAGATCCGTCCAGCTGAAGTGTGGCCGTTGCTTTAAATCCTTCCGGCATGGTGAAAGTTCCGGCGCCTGTAATCGTTGCCTTTGAATAGGCGTCTTCGTTGGAAAGTTTATTTTCAAGTGATACACGCAAAGTTTCTTTTTTGTCGGCATATAAAACGATCTCTCGGACCGTACGATTCATTTTCAGCGCGCCATTCTGGAACTGTTGGCGCGAATAATCATGGATATGCGATTGAAGCTTTCCGTTTTTGTCATAAGCATAATGATTCGTTTCCTTAATATAATCTTCTGAGCCGCCCGACAAAGAGCTCGAATCGTTGCTGTGGGAAATGACCCGGCCGTTCGCAAAAGCATAGCTATGCACTTGTGTGACGAGCGGGTTTGATAGCTGTTTATAGGTATGCTTCATAGACGTGATGCTGTAGTTATTATCAAACCGGAATTCAAATTTGTTATCGCCCGCTGTAAAGTTCAAGAAGTTACCGTCTTGGATAAACAGAGCTGAATAGTTGACGGTTCCATAGGTAATGGTTGCCCAGCCTTTCTTGTCGACAGTGATGGTCAATATTTGTTGGCTTGGATCTCTGATCAGCGTGGATATCGTAAATAAGGTGTCCGTTTGCATGGCTTCATTTTTCATTGCTTGCGCCAGCATTTCTTCGAATGTGGCAAAGCTTAATGAGATCACGGTTCCGTCCGCAAGCGTTTGAGTTGCATGATAAGAAACGGGCTGAGGAAGAAGGACAGCTTTAGTCGGGTTGAGTTCTATCGCGCCGATTGTGGAAAGCGGATCGGGTGGTGTCTTTCCATCGTCACGGGTGATTTTATCGAGTCGAACGAGAGTTGTATTGCAGTTTGATTGATCGGGCGGACATGCTTGCTCAGTAGTGCTGACAATGTAGGTAAAAATGTTGTTTGCAATTATATTTCCATCTTTATCCATTTCAGTAATGGTTTGAAAGTGGGGTTTGTTGTCAGCCATTTTGACAAGCGTGATATCGCGTGACTTAACATTACCTTGTGAGCCATCGTGATAAACAATGTGGGCTGTGAACTTGATTTGATTGTTGTCATAAGCGAACGAAATATCTTTAAGCGGTGTAAGGCTTGTCGGCGCCATGCAATCAGGGTTATTCCCGCATGGATTGTCCATGCGTGTAACCTTAACGGAATAGAGCCGATTATCACCGGGCCGATTCAAAGAATGGAGCTCCACATCTCCGGGAAAATAGTCGATATCAAATACATCAGCTTTGAATTCGTCGCCAATCCGAAAAGATCCGGAAATTAAATGATAAGTGGGGGTTGGTGGTAGACAGTCCATGCCTTGCGCACAAAGGTATGACGGCATGGGATTTTGTCCGAGGCGATATGCGATTTTCTCCGGCAATTTAGGATTACCAAGCAGGTTAACTAAATTGAGCGCATTTGGCGACGGAACCACGCTTGGATCAATGCTCACCGACGCGTACGCGTGGAGCTTGTCGATATTGACAGCGATTTTGATTTTTCCGCTTGCAATCAAATCATTCATAGCTTGATCCGAGAAGCCAAAGCTTTTCATGAGGTCTTCCCTGATCGTTGCCGTAACCGCGGCGATTTCCTGTTGTGGATTGTTTTCTGCCTCATTTTTCATTGCCTGCGCCAGCATTTCTTCGAATGTGGCAACGGGCAGCATTTCATGTTTTGCGCCACCCGGGAATGTTTGCGTTCCGATATAGCCCATAAAGTCTGGAGCTCCGTCATCAACGGGTGTTCTTCGGATGTCGCTGATTGCGGACAGAAGATTGCCGCTAGCATCAGTACGGGTGATTTTATCGAGTCGAACGAGAGTTGTATTGCAGTTTGATTGATCGAGCGGACATGCTTGATCAGTAGTAATAAAATGATAGGAGAAAACATTTTTCACAATCATTTTCCCATCTTTATCCATATCTAAAATAGATTCTATATGGTATTGATCACTGCCCATTTTGGCGAGAACAAGATCGCGTGATGCAACAGCACCTTGCAGTTCATTATGATAAACAATGTGGGCTTTGATTTTGCCGTCATTGCCATACGCGAAAGAAATGTCTTTGATTAGCTTGATGCTCATCGGCGCCATACAATCAGGATTACCGTTACAAGGGTCATTAACTTCAGTAATGCTGATCGAATACAGCCGGTTGTCCCCGGGCTCAGGAAAGCGCGGAATCCCGAAAATCCCGGGCTTGGTATAGTTTAAATTGAATGTCAGGCTGTTTAATTTGAAAACGCCCGAATTCAAATAATAAACAGAAAAGTCTGGGCAGGGGTGGCCCAGCATGCAAGGTTCTCCCATCACGTTGTCAATCTTAGCCAAATTGAAATTGATTTGATTTGGCAATTGATTCGAACCAAGCGGATTGAATAAATTTACCGCGCCTTCGGGTAATTTCATGGTCGAAGCAAAAGTGACCTTGGCAGTCAGATTTTTACGGTCAATATCGATCACTATGTGGCCGTCTTTGATCCACTGCTCCAACTGCTCGCGGTTAAATTCTAAAGTATTGGAAAGGCCGGCTTTTACCGCCTCTTTCATTTTTGCCACGGCCGACATTTCTTTAAGAAGCAATTCCGCAGTGTATTTATTGTCTTGAACCGTGTGATTTACGGAATAATGAAAAATCAAGTCGTCCGATTCCAAAGCAAACATGATCTTATTCGATCCAAAAAGACGCCCCGGCATGCTGTTTGTTTCGCCCAGATTGGATGAATCCAAATGATAATTTTTCATGACCATCTTTGTAGCTGCGCTTCCGCGTGCCACCAAATCTCTCACCGCGGCTTCGATAGCCTTTAAGTCAGCCGGAAACTGTGAGGCGTTTGTATAATCTAAATCGACATGTACCGGCGCGTGGCCAGGGAAATTGAATGTCATTCCTGAAACACCCTGTCTGTCACGGCCGACGAGTTTGCCGTAATTATAAATCCTTGAACGATCAGAGTTTTCGAATGTTGTTTGTTCCCCTGTAACCGTTTTCGATCCGACAAAAACATTACCGGCCGTGAAATAGGATTCTGTTACGGGGCAGTCAGCGATATCGACGCAAATCTCCGAAGGAGCAATTATTTTGTAATCGAGGGCCGGTCGTGGGACGCCCAGAACGGAATGAATGAGTGTTTTTTCTTCGTCAGTAAGCAGAATGGCGCCATCTGGAAAAACGACCACCTTCTCAACGTAGAGTTGCCCCGCGGCATCACGGCGAATTTTATAGGTCTTGTCATTGTAGGTCAGATAAATAGCGGTACCGGTTGCTTCATCTTTAATATCCGTGACGTTGGCTCTGGTCATGTTGCCCAAGCTCACGGAGACGGCTGTGATAAAACGGCCGCCAAAGCCCGTTCCACGAAACGCTTCAAAAAGCATTCCGGTATTGGGATGAATGTCGCCTTGTTTTCCGTAATAAACTGCGTCAACCATTTTTATTGATTCTTCGGCGCCGTCTGCTGAAATCGAAAAACTCATTGTTTTAAGCCCGGATGTCGGAGCTTCCAAAGCTTTGGTGCCAACAGCCGTAACCGTGACGAGATAGGTTCCATTGTCTTGGCGGACTGTTGTCGCCTGAAAGCCGGCGCCGATCTGACTTTGCAGATTTTTTACAAAATCTGTCACAACTTGCGGAATTTCTTGCTGAATCGGCGCATGGGTTAGTACGACCCAACGCTCGCCCGACGTATCCGTCGCCTTATTTAATTCATAAGAGTAGCCCGGCTTAGTCTTACTGTCCCAAGAGTATCCGGTCAAAACACCATTGTCGTCTCTATTAATCGTGTAGCCTTGAGATTCATCATAATCCTGAAGGATAGAAGTTTTTTGTTCATCGGAAAGCGGCGGTATTAAATTGTCCACGATTCCGGAAAAGGCAATCGTGCCTGTTTGCACGGTACCCTCGGTTGAGACTATAACCGTAGTTGCGGCGCTTAAAGGACCTGCTAAAGAATTGTCAGGCGCGGGTGCTCCGGCAACGAGATCGGGGTTTGTGTTTGCCGGCTGATCAGCCCGCACAAATCGCTCGTCTCTATTTTGTTCAAGGGATGCTAATGGATCCGCGGCGCGCAAAAGAGTTTGAGGCGCAGCCAAATTCAGACAAAGAATTAGGGCAATTATTTTTCGAATAGAAATGTATGATTTCATTTAACCCTCGTTTTTTTTGTGACTTCTTGCATCTGTTGTAAAAGTAACGGAAGAAGCGTAGGAAATCAACAAAGATGTTAAAAATGATAGATGTCGCTATATTTATATGCATCTTGATCTTTTTATTAGGTGATTAATTTAACCTTAGGACAATGTATTTAAATTAATATCTTTGGCAAAGCCTTGAAAAATGAGGATTGCCTGTTACCTTTGTTAAAATGTTTAAACTCCCTTTTAGACACAGTGAATTTTGGGCGACCGTCCTCATACCGTTATATATGCTCACGCAGGTGCTAAGCCCGGATACTGCGCAGGCTGCAGGGTTGTCTTTCGCGTCTTCCTCAATTGAGACTTCGATTTTCGAAACATGGGAACCTTTGCCTCAATATGGAACGATTACAGATAAAGTTTTTATGCCGCATTCACGCGGTACTCTCATTCATATCCAGGATGCCCACGCTGTTTTAGATGCTCAGAATAATATCCGAAACCTTCTCGATGAATTGAAATCCCAGGTTGAAATTAATGAAATTTATTTAGAAGGCGGCGCCGGCACGCTTGATCCCGAGATGCATCATTTCTTTCCAGAAGGAAAAAGACTCACCGCGGAGGAACGCGAAACCTGGATGCGCGAAGGTGATTTGACGGGAGCAGAATCATTTTTGATAAACTCAAAAAAAACCCGCGGTTATGGAATCGAAGACGTTGCCACTTACTGGAAAAATGTCGCGCAATACCGCAAAGTTGATTCTGCGCTTGAGGTAAGCGGTGCCTTTCTCAAAACTTTTTTCACGCGCTGGCAGGAAGCCGCAGGACGAACGCTCAGCCCGCGAATCAAAAAATATTTAGAGGCTTATGCGCGCGCCCGTCTTGACGCCTCCGCCTCTGCCGATTGGTTTGAAGCCATTCAGCAATATGCCCAATCCGAATGGAAACGCGATCTTTCCGACATTCACGAGCAAATCGACTTTCCCATGTTTGTGCGGTATTACAATCTCAAGAAAATTGAACATGCCGTTGACTTTTCAAAAATAGAAAAACAAAAACAAGAATTTTTTGAATCGGTGAAGCGCCATGCCAAGGGAGTGGCGGGCGTGGATCCGATTCTTGATTTGATTGACCGGCGCATTCAAAAAGCAGAAAAACGCGGACTGGATTTCGAAGACTCGCGCGAAGTTTTTGAGAGCCTGGCCGCTTATTTACCGGATAATTTTTCAATTTCGAAATGGCCTGACTTGAAAGCTTTGATTGAGCAAATTATTTTAGGCTCCGAAATGGATTCCGCCGAGCTTCAAAAAGAAGCTGAGAAAATACATGCACTGATTGCTGCGGGAGCTGTTCAGCCCGTCATTGCGAGCGCCGCGAAGCAATCTGGTCGCGGGATTGCTTCGATCGCCTTGCATCCTCGCAATCACAAAAACAGAATTGAGAATTTACCAGCAAATAAGTCCGTTGAGCTTATTCAGTTACTCGAAAGCTATTTGTTGCTGCACAAGTTATTTAATCTTCAGCTGAACCGCAGCGAATTTAAAATAATACAAAAAAGACCGAAGACAGAAGACCAAAGACTCACGACAAAAAGCAGTTTTAAACCTTCCGAGATTGTGAAGCAGTTAGAAGCGGTGTTTCACGACACTCCCGGTGTTGGGGCTCAGCCCATCACCGGGAGTGTGCGCAGCGGTTCCAAGCTTTACGCGCTTGAAAAAATCTACGACGATGGAATTTTATTTTACCGGGGAGCCTTGGAACGTGAAGCGGCGATGGAAAAAAATATTTTGGAAGGCCTCTGGAAGAGCAAACAAAAAAACACCGTTATTGTTGCCGGGGGTTTTCATGCGCAAAGCATTCGCGAATTTGCGCAAGCACATAACTATTCCTATGTTGAAATCTTGCCCCATATTTCCGAAATCCGCGCGGAAGATCACGTGAATTATCGCCGTGCTTTGCTTGGCGAAACCACCCCAACCTACGCGGTTAAGGGAATTCAACCGCGTAGGTTAATCGCAGGGGGAAATCAACAAATTACCGCCGCCCTTTCCACAAGCGCGGGAATATTTGAAGGACGCTCAGAAGCGCGCATTGCTTACTCATCACGGTGGGGAAATAGGGGCAGCTTAAAACTTGAAACTGACGATGATGGCACGTTCCGCTCCGAGCTGCGCAATAGCGACTGGTTTATGAAGCCCGGCATCAATCTCGCGATTTCAGATTTTATTGGTTCGCACCGTAACCGCAGTGGAATTGATTTCGGTATCGGAACTTTCGGAGATTGGGCCGCTGATGCTATTGAGAAATTGATTGCCCACGGAATCAAGGTGATTCATTTGCTGCCTTTTCATGACCGACTGGGAGAAAGCCCTTATGCGCCGGTTGATGCACATTCCGTAGATCCACTTTTAATTGATTGGACTCAAATCGCCGAAATCAAAAAAGCGGAACGGAAAAATTTGCTGGCTTCGCCGGGGGACAATGCCGCCGTCAATTATGTTGAGCTGCGCACCCGGCTTGAAAAAGTTTGGCAGTTGGCATTCGATAGATTTAAAGCCGGCCCGCTGACGTCAAGCGATGCGCGCGCGCAGGCTTACGCTGCTTTCAAAGAAAGCAATAAAACGTGGATTTTTGATTATGCCCGTTATCGTGCGCTCTATGAAGTTTTAAAAAAGCCTTCCCTTGAAACGGCTTTTTCAGGAGATCAGCCCGAGAATCTCCACATGTGGGTCAAAGATAAATGGACAAGCGAAGAAGTTGCGGCGGCGGAGGCCGATGCCGCTTTTGATTCTCGCAGAGAAAAATATATGTATTTGCAATGGCTTGCTCACGGCCAATTTGAGGCGGCGGTTCAAAAAGTTGAGCACGAGGGAGGCAAAATCCTTTTTGATATGCCGATGTTCACCGGCAAGGCCAGTGTCGAAGTTTTTACGCACCCTGAAAATTTTGTTGAGCCCGAAACAAGATCGCCCGGAATTTCTGCGCCGGCTTTTCACAATTATTTTGCTGTCTGGAACGATTTGGCAGCACGCAACTGGAAAAAACTGAGAGAGGACGAGTTCCGGTCTTTTCTGGAGCCCTATGAATTCTGGCTGAAGTTTGCGGGCGGCAGATTAGCGGGAGTGCGCATGGACGCTTTCCATTTTGCATTCCCGTTCTCGAAGGATGGTCCCGATACTCCTTTGGTAGCGGGGGATGAACCGGGCGAAGCGCTGGCCGCGCCCCTCATGGAGTTGTTGAAAAGAAATAATGCACTTGGTTTTGCCGAAGCCATGGGCAGCGGCATTGATGCCGTTAAAAAAGCAGGGTTTGTGACTTTATGGGATCAGTGGCGGCCGGCAGAAACTCACGATTTCGAAAAGCGTCAAGGGCCCGAACAGCTTTGGAAAACTTTGTCCGGTGCCGCGGATCATTTAGCCTGGCTCAGGCAACAGCCAGATCAGACGAATCCGCAGGCTATGTTTGTTTCCACTACGATTGGAGCGTTGTCGGGAGATTTCACACCCTTTAAAAAAGAAGAGTTGGGTAATTCTTATTGGCGATATCGCCTTCCGCCTGCCGAGCAAGCGGGAAATGAAAGAAACAAGAAACCTTACAATTTGAGGCCGCTGATCCGTTTTTATTTGGATTTGCAAAACGGCATTGTGGATCGCCGAACTTTCAACGTCTGGAAAAATGAGGATATTTCGCGGGGATTTTTGCAAGCAGCGGCGGCGGTGTTTGTGGAAATTGCGGAAGATCAGCCTTCAAAAATCAAAGGCGCCAGCGAAAAATGGTTTTTAGAAGAATGGGGGCGCAAAGTCTTTATTTCTTTGCAGGGTATTTTGTTAGCTAATGGCCGAATCAAAGAAGCCCATGAAATTTTTAAAAAATTTGAAGGGCTTATTCGAAACGGCCTGATTCCGACCCGTATTCCCGAGGCCAAACAAAGGAATCAACCGGCGGATGCGCCTGAATATGATTCGGAGGATGCGTCGCTGTGGTTTATTCGCGCGC